>NZ_JAFMOT010000168.1:0-89171 GCF_019049695.1 Rahnella perminowiae | reverse complement strand
AACTAATGTAATAAGTTTTGAAAGTAAAAATAAACTTATATTAAAGCGATGACTCCGGCATTGAAGAAAAACAACCAATAATAAATCGATACTTCATTGTGCTTAACCCAAATAGCGCGCCGACAACCCATTCAGAATTTAAAACCTTAAAGTTTGGAGTAATTATTATGAGCACCAACGATCTGTTATTGAGCCCGTTCACCCTGCCCAATGGTACTGAGTTGAAAAACCGTATTCTGATGGCTCCCATGACCACCTGCACAGGTTTTTATGACGGCACCGTTACCAGCGAACTGGTTGAATACTACCGGGCCCGCGCCGGCAGTATTGGCACTGTGATTGTCGAATGCTGTTTTATCGATGATAAGGGCCTGGCATTCCCCGGTGCTATTGGTATAGACAATGACAGCAAGATTGACGGCCTGGCAAAAATTGCCGCAGCGGTGAAATCTCAGGGCTCGAAAGCGCTTTTGCAGATCTATCATGGTGGACGCATGAGCGAGCCCAAACTGATTGGTGGTCAGCAACCGGTCGCGCCAAGTGCGCTGGCGGCACCGCGTGACGGCGCTGCCACGCCGGTGGCACTGACGGCAGATGAAGTAGACGAGATGATCACTAAATTCGGTGAAGGTGTGCGTCGTGCGATAGAAGCCGGTTTTGATGGTGTGGAAATTCACGGGGCGAACACTTACCTGATCCAGCAATTCTTCTCGCCGAACTCCAACCAGCGTGACGACAAATGGGGTGGCAGCCGCGAAAACCGCGCCCGCTTCCCGCTGGCGGTGCTGGATATCACTCATGCGATGGCGAAGAAATACGCCAGTTCTTCATTTATCATCGGCTACCGTTTCTCACCAGAAGAGCTGGAAGAACCAGGGATCCGTTTTGCTGACACCCTGTATCTGCTGGAACAGCTGGCCGCGCGTGGGCTGGATTACCTGCATTTCTCACTCGGTTACTCGCTACGTCCTTCTATTGTGGATACCACTGATGCGACGCCATTGATCGATAAATATATCGCGATGCGATCAGACCGGCTTGCACAAATTCCGGTGATGGGTGTCGGCGGGATCGTCAACAAATCCGACGCTGATCTGGCGCTGGCACATGGCTATGACATGATCGCTATCGGTAAAGCGTGCATTGCGTATCCGGACTGGACCGACCGTATTACCGCCGATCAGAAAATGGACTTGTTCATCGACAGCACACAACGCGAAGCACTCACCATTCCGGAACCGTTATGGCGTTTCTCTCTGGTAGACGCGATGATCCGCGACATGAGCATGTCCTCTAAGAAATTCAAAGCCGGTGTGTTCCGTGAAAAGGTACAGGATCCGGCTCATGAACTGGCGGTCAGTGTCAGTCTGGAAACTGATCGTATTGCTGATATCTTGCTGGAAGCAGGCACCGACCCGGATGTGGAATTTACCACCAGCTTTGAAATCATCCGTACCCGTATTCTCGATGCCAACAGCCCGCATGTGGATGCCGTCACGGGGGCGACCGAGCAGAGCGAAGCGGTGAAAAAAGCGGTTTCCAAAGCGATCGCTAAATCCTGCAAAGCACAGCTGCTGGAAGAGGGCGGCGATGTGTCGGGGCCGCAAACTTATGATGTCGTGGTAGTCGGCAGCGGCGGTGCCGGTCTGGCCGCAGCGATCCAGGCGTGTGACGAAGGCGCGAAAGTGCTGATCGTTGAGAAAATGTCGACCATTGGCGGCAACACCATCAAAGCCTCGGTGGGCATGAACGCCGCCGAAACCCGCTATCAGCGTCTGAAAGGCATCGAAGACAGCAAAGAGCTGTTCTATCAGGAAACCCTGAAAGGCGGCCAGTTCAAAAACAATACCGTGCTGCTGAAAGAGTTCATCGAACATGCACCGCTGGCGGTGGAATGGCTGGCCGATCACCACATTGAGCTGAGCGATATCACGATTACCGGTGGTATGAGCATCGACCGTACGCACCGTCCGGCGGACCGCAGTGCCGTGGGTGGCTTCCTGATCAGCGGGCTGGTGAAAAATCTGAATAAACGCAATATCGACGTGATGCTTGATACCTCTGTTACCGAAATACAGTACAGCAACGGCACGGTGCAAGGTGTTGAATTGCTCAATGATGACAACGAAGCGCTGACGATTCATGCCAAAAGCGTGATCGTCGCGACCGGTGGTTTTAGTGCTAACCGCGAAATGGTGGTGAAATATCGTCCTGAGCTGGACGGTTTCGTGACCACCAATCATAAAGGGGCGACCGGCAGCGGTATTGCCATCCTGCAAAATATTGGCGCAGGAACGGTTGATATGGGCGAAATTCAGATCCACCCGACAGTGGAACAAACCACTTCTTATCTGATTTCAGAAGCCATTCGTGGTGGCGGTGCGATTCTGGTCAGCCAGGCGGGCAAACGCTTCTTTAATGAGATGGAAACCCGCGACAAAGTCTCAGCCAATATTATCGCCTTGCCGGAAAAATACGCGTACGTGGTGTTTGATGAGCAAATTCGTATGAATAACAAAGCGGCAGATGAATACATCGCGAAGGGTTTTGTTATCAGCGCCGGGTCACCACGCCAGCTGGCGGCGAAACTGGAAATGAACTCCGATGCCTTCCTGGCAACGCTGGAAAGCTACAACGTCGCCGTAGATAAACAGGACGACGCAGAGTTTGGCCGTAAAACCGCGCTGCGCCACCCGATCAATCAGGGGCCGTTCTACGCTATCCGTATCGCACCGGGGGTCCATCACACTATGGGGGGCGTGACCATCAACACTGACACTTGCGTGCTTGATGCGCAACAACAGCCGATCGGTGGTGCATTTGCGGCGGGCGAAGTGGTCGGCGGTATACACGGTGGCAACCGTATCGGCGGTAATGCCGTTGCAGATATCATTATCTTCGGTATTCTTGCAGGGCAAAATGCCGCGAAATTCGCAATGCGGTAACCGATTATCACCCAGGGATTTTCAATGACGCCAGACGATCGTATCTATGCTTATTCCGCTGTTTTGATGGGTTCGCCCGTTCTTCTCAAGCTGTTTGAACATGACGAAACTCTGGCGTCTGGCGTTTTCCGGCTGATTAAACAGCAGGAAAACATCTTCACGGTGAACCGTCCGCACTCCGATATTATGGCGATTAACCATGCCGCAGGACGTGACCCTGTCACGGTCAGCGCGCCTGTTTTTGAATTAATCCGTCGCGCTAAAGCCATCAGTTGCCTGCCGGACAGCAGTTTCAATTTCACCATCGGCCCGCTGGTTAAACGCTGGAAAATCGGTTTCAGCGGTCACAGTATCCCGGCCGCGCATGATTTACAGACCCTGCTGTCGCTGACCGATCCTGAAGACGTGATCCTTGATGAACAGACCCGTTCGGTCTTCCTGCAAAAAACCGGCATGGAGATCGACCTCGGCGCAATTGCTAAAGGTTATATCGCGGATGTCGTGCGGGATTACCTGCGGGAACAACAGGTTGATAATGCCTTAATCAATCTGGGGGGGAATGTGCAAACCTTGGGTGACGGTACGGAAGGCGCCTGGGCGATTGGGCTGAAAAAACCTTTTTCCGATCCGGATGCCCTGATTGGCGTGATCAATGTCATCGGTAAATCGGTGGTGACATCCGGTGTTTATGAGCGTTATTTCGAACTGGACGGCCACTGTTATCACCATATTCTTGATCCCAAAACCGGGTATCCGCTGGATAACGAACTGCTCAGCGTCACCATTATTTCTGAGGACTCAATCGACGGGGATATCTGGACGACATTGCTGTACGGAATGGGGGTGGAGAAAAGCCTGGCTTCTCTGACAAAAATCCCACACATCGAGGCGATTTTTGTGACCCGTGACGGTCAGATTATTTTGCCATCGCAGCGGCAGTTTACCTTCACGCCGCTGGATGACAGTTACCGTATCATCGCTTACTGACCGCTGATTATTACTGACAGTACTGTTTCAGCAACGAATAATGATCGGCCTGCAGACGGTAGCGATATACCGGCCTGCCGGTGACGCCGTAATGAATGCTGGTGAACAAAATGTTCATCTGGGCAAGCCAGATCAGGTATTTACGGCAAGACACGCGCGAAATATTCACTGACGTTGCCAGTTCATCCGTAGAGAATTCCATCGTCGGATGGGCGTCAATCCACTGGCATAACGTCCGTAATGTTTGCAGCGTTAAGCCTTTCGGCAGCTTTTTGGTGTCCGCCGCTGCAGGATTGCTGCCATGGATGAGCCGGTCAACGTCTGACTGTTCGTAATACTGCTGATTATCCATCAGCGTTTTCTTTTGCTGCCAGCCGGTCAGTGCTTCCTCAAAACGGGAAAACTGGAACGGCTTAATCAGATAATCGACCACGCCATAATTAAGCGATTTTTTGATGGTTTCTGCATCCGCAGCGGAAGAAATGACAATCACATCGACAGGCCGGCGGGCGTTACGCAGTTCAGGCAGTAAATCCAGCCCGTTATCCTGCTGCATATAGACGTCGAGCAAAATCAGGTCGATAGGCAGTGCTGAATTAAGCACCAGATCTTTCGCCTGTTGCAGGGTCGACGCAGTGCCGCAGCATGTGAAACCGTCAATCTGGCCGACATAACACCGGTTCAGCTCTGCCACCATGGCATCATCATCAACTATCAGTACATTGATCAAGTACTTGTCCTCTTGCCATCCCAGGGAAGTTGTACAAAAAATTGGGTATAAACATCGGGTTCCGATTCTACAGTCACCGTTCCGCCAAGGCTTTCCACTTGCTGTTTAGCGAGAAAAAGCCCCATGCCCCGCTGTTCGCCTTTCGACGACACACCCTTTTCGAATATTGCGTCAATATTTTCCGGCTGAATGCCCGGCCCGTCATCGCTGACGATGCAGGCCAGCGAGCCATTCTGATAGTGCAGCAAGACGCTGACTTCACCATCAGACTGATCGCCAAGCGCATCCAGCGCATTTTCAATCAGATTGCCCAGCACGGTAATCAGTGCCGCCACCTGATCTTCGTTATTATTGTCCGGCAGTAAACTGTCATCGCTGAGCGTTAACAAATGCCGTGTGTCCGATGCGCGGTTAATCTTGCTGAGCAGGAAACCGGCAATCACCGGAGACTTGATTTTCAGCAGCAGCGAACCGATTTCCGCCTGATAATTATTGGCGGTTTTGAGAATGTAATCTTCAAGCTGAGCATAGCTTTTCATATGCAGTAATCCGAGGATCACATGCAGCTTGTTCATGAATTCATGCGAACGCTCACGCAACGAATCTGCATAGTTTACCATGCCGCTCAGACGCTGCATCAACTGGCTGACTTCTGTTTTATCCCTGAACGTACAGATCGCGCCAATAATCACGCCGTTGTTGCGTACCGGTACGGTATTGCTCAGCAGCAGACGTCCCTTGAAATTGATTTCTTCGTCACGGCGCGGCACGCCGGTATTGAGAACACCGCGCAGGTTGGCGATAAGGGGCAGGGAATCCGCATCCGGTTCCACGTCGATGGCGGTTTCGCGGAAAGTTTGCCGGGCCGTCTGGTTAATCAGCGTGACATGCGCCTGATCGTCGACGGCGATCACGCCTTCTTTGATCGACTGCAACATCGCCTGACGCTGTTCAAACAATGTCGAAATTTCATAAGGTTCAAGCCCGAACAAAATGCGTTTAAGCAATTTCACCAGACAGTAAGTACCCAGTGCACCCACTATCAGGCCAAAAAGTACTGTCCACAGAATACTCCAGCGGCTTTTATTGATTTGCTCCGTGACTTTGACCAGTGAAATTCCAATGGCGACCACGCCGATTTGCTTATGGTGATCATCATAAACCGGCGTGAATACGCGCAATGCTTTGTCCAGCGTACCTTTGTTAATTGAGACATTTTCGTTGCCGAGCAGCGCCGGATTGATGTCATCGCCGATAAAATGATGACTGATCACATCCGCATTCGGATGCGAGTAACGGATGCCGTCCATGTCAGTGACCACGATAAACAGCAGGTCATTGCGTTTTTGCACCGCACTGGCGATAGGCTGAATAATATTACTGTCAGGGGGCAGCAGCAGGGCGCGTTTTGTTTCGGGCAAATCAGCCATGGTTCTGGCGACGGCCAGAGCTTTATCTTTCACGCCATCACGGGTGGTGTCGCTCACCTGAACAAAATAAAGCATATGGACAACCAGCAACACGGACGCAATCACGGCGCTTATCATCAGGCTGACTGACGTGCTGAGTTTCATGGGGTGCTTGCGCACGGAATGGCGTTGCTGCGAGTCGCTCATGGGAGCCCCGGAGAGAGTAGAGCCAAATGCTCATTGTTGATTTTGATAGTCCGCGTTGTTCATCCGGCAATATGGCATTGAACACTGCATGAACCCACCCTGTTCACGCATAATGATATGTTTATTTGACTGATATTTCCGCTATTTATTACTTTCGAAAGTGAGATTAGCGCAGCGGGCATCTGAATAAAAAAGGCCTGAATCTCTTCAGGCCTCATGTTCATTATCCGGCTTTCTTCTTACTGGAAATAAATATCGCCGTTTTCGGCTTTGAGGATCTTCCCGTCGGTGTCGGTGATCAACGCATAACTTCCGCCGATGTAAGTCCAGTGGCTGCCCGCATCCGGAGCAGGCAGGTGACGTTCCTGCCAGCCGACGATTTCATACGGTTTGGTGCGGTAGAGTGCAGGGACCTGATCGCCGATAGAATACAATTTGGAATCATCGTAGAACGATTTGATCTCATGGGAGTTTGACGCTGCAAATGCCGGATTAGCCAGGGGTAACAACGATGAAACAACCAGGGCTGATAACATAACAATTTTAGAATGACGCATAGATTATCCCGTTAAAACCATCAACTTAATGCCAGCCTCGATGATCTGCCGCCAGTCCGTTTTATGAGCGGTAAAGCCGAAGCCTGTGCTTTTTCTGTAGGACAGGATAATAACGAGAAAGTGAGCGCAGGCTGGGGAATTTTTTTGTGTCGAAATGCAAATCAGGTTGAGTATTTACTAAACCCGCTGATTTTGTACTGAATTATTTTCATCTCTGTAAACTTTTGAGACACATTATCTCTGTCGCTTTCCTCTTGAAAATAAAAGTATTAGCGGCCTCTTGCTGATTTATCCTTCCCCGGTTCCGCCACTTCAGTTTAATGCCAGATATCCTTTAATAACCTTTTCCTGCAAAAGAAATCACTATGCGCAATGAACGGATTATTACCTGGTCGTTCATGACCGGGCTTGTGGTGGGTGTCATCGGGCTGGCGTATCTGCTGCTGGGCGTCTGGCTGGCGGCTATCGGCGGCTCACCCTGGTATGTGGTTTTTGGCACCGGCTATCTGATCAGCGGCATTTTTATCGCGCGCCGTCATGGCAGCGGGATCTGGCTCTATTTGCTGACATTTCTGGTTTGTTGCATCTGGTCGGTATGGGAAGTCGGCCTGGATGGCTGGCAACTGATGCCGCGTTTGTTTGTGATGGCATTGTTAGGCATCTGGTGCAGCCTGCCCTTGATCACCCGTCAGGTGATGGCAACGCGGGGCAATCACCACGCCGGTACACTGGCCGGGCTGGTGTACGTAGTGGCGATTGCGGGCATTTTTTATACTGGCTGGCAGGTGACCGGGTCACGTTTTGTGCATTATCAGCCCGTTCCCGCACAGACAGGGGCAGCACAGACCACCTCACCGGAAAGTAACGACTGGCGCTTTTATGGCCGGACAGAAGCCGGGCAGCGTTATTCACCGCTGACGCAAATTACCCCCGCTAATGTCAGCCAGCTTAAACCTGCCTGGGAGTTTCACACCGGTGATGTGATGAGGAAGGGTGAGGATAAAGCCGGACGCGAATTTAATTTCGAAGTGACCCCCATCAAAGTCGGGAATACGCTGTTTATCTGTACGCCGCACCGCGAAGTGATTGCACTCAACGCCACGACGGGCACTCAGCGATGGAAATTCGATCCTAAAACTGACACCTCAGCCAATGAGTACCTGGCGTGTCGTGGCGTGGCATACAGCCAGTCAGCCGATGATAAAATATGTCCGGAAAAAATCATCGCGACCACCAGTGCCGCGCGGATGGTAGCACTGAATGCGCAAACCGGTCAGCCGTGTTCCTCCTTTGGCGATAACGGTTTTGTCAGCCTGACTGACCATATGGGCGATGTGCCACCGGGCTTCCATTTCATTACTTCGCAGCCGATGGTGATGGACGGACACATTGTGCTGGGCGGCTGGATTTATGACAACCAGTCTACCGGTGAACCTTCCGGCGTCGTCCGGGCTTACGATGCAAATACCGGCCAGCTTGCATGGGCATGGGATATGGGCCGGGATCCGCAGAATGCACCGCTCAAACCGGGTGAGGTTTATACCCGTGGTACGCCCAACGGCTGGGGAACCTATACCGGCGATCCGAAACTGGGTCTGGTTTATATTCCGCTCGGCAATGCGACGCCGGATTATTACGGTGCCGGACGCCGTCCGTTTGACGAAAAATATTCGAGTTCTGTTGTCGCGCTGGATATTCAGACCGGTGAGGAACGCTGGCATTTCCAGACGGTGCATCACGATGTCTGGGACTTTGATGTACCGATCGGACCGACGCTGGTGGACTTGCCCTCGCCGGACGGGACGACGGTGCCGGCGCTGGTGCAGACCACCAAAATGGGACAGCTGTTCCTGCTCGACCGGCGTACCGGAAAACCGCTGGCGCAGGTAAACGAAAAACCGGTGCACACCTCTCCCTCTTTGCCGGGCGAACATCTTTCGCCAACGCAGCCGGATTCTGCCGGCATGCCCAATCTTTCTCCGCCAGATTTGAAAGAAACTGACGCGTGGGGCGCAACACCCATTGATCAGTTGTATTGCCGGATCCAGTTCAAAAGTGCGCGCTATCAGGGACAGTTCACCCCGCCAGCGGAGGGTAAATCCATTGCTTATCCGGCCTTCGATGGTGTCATGGACTGGTACGGTGCTTCGGTAGATCCGATCCGCCATGTGCTGATTGCCAACACCAGTTACATCCCGTTCACAATGGAAGTGAAAAAATCAGCCGATGCGATCAAGGAAGGGCTGATGCACAAATGGGCCGGATGGAACAGTAATCAGCCTTATCCCAAACCCAAAGAGTTCTCCGTTGGCCCGCAATATGGCACGCCGTGGGCGGCCATCGTCAAACCGTGGCTGGGCTTTCTGCAGGCACCGTGTAATGCGCCACCGTGGGGAAAACTGGTTGCGGTTGATCTGACCACCCGAAAAATTGCCTGGGAAAGACCGGCGGGAACCACCAGAGACATGAACATTTTCGGCACACATACTAATGTGCCATTGCCAACAGGCATTTTCATGATGGGCGGTAATGTTATTACTCAAAGCGGGCTGATTTTCACCGGAGCCACGGCAGACAACTATTTCCGCGCATTCGACGAAACGACGGGTAACGAACTCTGGCGTGCGCGACTTCCGGCGGGGGGGCAGGCGACGCCGATGACATATACCGGCGATGATGGACGACAGTTTGTGGTGATTGCCGCCGGCGGACACGGCGGGCTGGGGACGACGTCCGGTGATGCGCTGGTGGCGTATGCATTACCTGCAAGATAGTTTTGACTCCGGAATGCGGGATATTCAGAACAGTCTGATGATGCCCACAGGCTGCCCAGGATGGTCTATTTTTAAGGTTCCTTCATTTCTAAAATAAGGAGTGTTTATGAACAATAAAACAATCCCAACATCCCTCAATGAACCTCATGTTGATGCGTATCCGACCCCCCCGTTTGAGCATCAGAAACAACCCTTCCCCGGGCTGGCCAGCAAAATGAATCCTGTCCCCGATCACGGCGAAAAAACCTACAAAGGCAGTGCCCGGCTGGAGGGTCGTAAGGCGCTAATCACCGGCGGTGATTCCGGAATTGGCCGTGCGGTGGCGATCGCGTTCGCCCGCGAAGGTGCGCAGGTCGCCATCAATTACCTGCCCGACGAAGAGGCCGATGCCAAAGAGGTGGTCGATCTGCTGTGGGCAGAAGGGCGGAAAGTGGTCGCCATTCCGGGGGATATCCGCGATGAAAAATTCTGTCAGCAACTGGTGAAGGAAGCGCAAGAAAAGCTCGGCGGGCTGGATCTGCTCGTCAATAATGCCGGTCGTCAGCAGTTCTGTGATTCGATTAAGGATCTGACCACCGAGGCATTTGACGCCACGTTCAAAACTAACGTGTACGCCATGTTCTGGATAACTAAAGCGGCGCTGGAATTCATACCGCGCGGCGGTGCGATCATTAACACGACTTCGGTTCAGGCGTTTTCACCGAGTGATAATTTGCTCGATTACTCCTCCACCAAAGCCTCGATCATGGCTTTCACCAAAGCGCTGGCCAAACAGCTGGCGAATGACGGAATTCGGGTGAACGGTGTTGCGCCGGGGCCGTACTGGACGCCGTTACAAATTTCCGGCGGACAGCCTCAGGAAAAAATCGAATCCTTTGGTCAACAGGCACCGCTGAAACGTCCGGGGCAGCCTGCGGAAATCGCCCCGTTGTACGTGACGCTGGCCTCAAATGAAAACAGTTATGCCTCAGGGCAGGTCTGGTGTTCTGATGGCGGTACCGGCACGGTCTGATTACCGGTCGGAAACGCCAAAGCCCGTCATATGACGGGCTTTTTTCATTCAGGCAAACATCTGCCAGTGCTGCTGGTATTGCCCCGTCATACATCATTACGCTGCTAATGAATTCGTCATAACTCTTCATCTTTACTAATCTTTTACAGGTACGCCTGAGGGGGGCCGCGCTTTTAACGCGGTCAGCTATGGATAAGTTAAGGAGAAGAACATGCAAACGCAGCCGATTTCAGCGCGCCGGGGTGTCGCAACGGCGCTGTACGAATTGTTAAATCCCATTCCTCTTGGTTTCTTTGTCGCGGCCTGGATCTTCGACATCCTCTATATGAAGACTTTCATCACGATGTGGACTGACGCTGCCAGCTGGCTGATTGTGCTCGGGCTGATCATTGCCATTATTCCCCGGCTGATCAACGTGGTGCAGGTATGGGCAGGGCGCCAAACGCCTGCCGGTTCGCCGTTAAAAACCCATTTCTGGCTGAATCTGGTGGCCGTGGTGCTGGCTATTTTCAATGCCTTTATTCACAGCCGTGATGCTTATGCGGTTGTACCAATGGGAGTCACGCTTTCTTCGCTGGTGGTGGTGTTGCTGCTGGTGGGAAATGTCCAGCTCGCGTTACGTGCACGCACAGTATAAGGAGATAAGACCATGAAAAATCACCAACGCGCGTTACTCGCACTGACGCTCGTCGCATTACTGAGCAGTTGTGATGACAGTTCACAAATCGACCCGAAGAAACAAACCGGTGCGGATCCTGAACTGCCGAAAGCGCAAAACTTCCTGCTGCCACCCATGAAAGTGCCACAAGGCATACCGTGGAAAAACGGTGAAATGCCGAAAGTGGCGGACGGGCTAAAGATCGAAAAAATCGCGGAAGGGCTTAAGCACCCGCGTCAGGTGTATGTGTTGCCGAATAACGATGTGCTGGTTGCGGAATCTAATGGTCCGGCGAAAAAACTCATCTTCAGGCCGAAAGAGTTAATTATGGGGATGGTGCAGAAATCCTCCGGTAAAGGCGGCGAAGGCGGTAACCGTATTACGTTGCTGCGCTATACCGGCGGTAAATGGGAGAAACATCCGTTTATTGCCCGTGTAAATTCACCGTTCGGTATTCAGCTGACCGGTAATACGTTATGGGTCGCCAGCGCGGACAGCCTGATTAAATACCCTTATCAGCAAGGTGAAACGCAGATCACCGCACCGGGTGAGGTGGTGACAGCATTGCCAGGCGGGCCTATCAACCATCACTGGACTAAATCCCTGCTGGCGAGTCCGGACGGCAGCAAATTGTACGTCGGGGTCGGTTCCAACAGCAATATCACTGAAAACGGTATCGGTGCAGAAGACCGGCGCGCGGCCATTCTGGAAGTGGATGCCGCAACCGGTGCCAGCCGTATTTACGCCAGCGGATTGCGCAATCCGACCGGTCTGCAATGGGAGCCACAAAGCGACAAGCTGTGGGCAGTGGTTAATGAACGCGACGAAATCGGCTCCGACCTGGTGCCCGATTACATGACCTCTGTGCAAGAGCACGGTTTCTATGGCTGGCCTTACAGCTACTACGGACAACATGTGGATGAGCGCGTCAAACCACCGCGTCCGGATCTGGTCGAAAAAGCCATCAAACCGGATTATGCCATTAGTTCACATGTTGCCCCGCTCGGGTTGCTGTTCTATACCGGCGACAATATGCCGCAATATCGCGGTGGCGCGTTTGTGAGTGAACACGGCAGCTGGAACCGCAAACCGCTGAACGGTTATCAGGTGATGTGGGTAAAATTTGAAAATGGTAAACCCGTCGGGCTGCCACAGCCGGTGGTGACCGGATTCCTCACCGATGATCAGAAACATGTTCGCGGTTTACCGGTCGGACTGGCAATGGATAAACAGGGCGGAGTGCTGATCGCCGACGATGCAGGTAACAGCATCTGGCGTGTCAGCAAGGCGGAGTAAATGCGGAGTATTCCTATTTTTAAAAGGCAAGGGCTGCAGGCTCGCGAAGAAGATAAAGCTGGCTATGATTAATGCATCTGTACCTCGCTACAGATAACCACTGCTTTTTATTATTCCTGTCTGTGTGATTGCCCGCTGTTTGCCTGCGGGCTTTTTTTTGCCTGCAATGTTTTGATAGGGAATGAGTTCAGAATTAGCAATAAGATTATTCCAATTATGCTATATTTGAAGGATTCACTTTCCTTTTGTGCAGAGCGCATCACATGCCGGATATTAATATTGTTTGCGAGCAATGCGGATCAGATCGTTTCGTCGCCGCAGTGAATACGCCCCTGGCAGAAACCGTACATTCTCTGGTTTGCGCCGCATGTCAGCATCCCGTGCCTGTAGATGAGGTCGTTATTTTCAGGGAAGGCATGTATATCAGCGGTTCCTATGACACCTTTCCTACTGAACCCGGTAAATTGTATGATTACGATATCTGCCGGTTCAAACCGCTTAACCGGCAGATACTTCTCTAGAAACGCCGCACGGACAGCGACAGTAAGCGGGGGGGGCCGTGTTATTCATCTCCCGCTTCTTCATGCTGATTGTTTATGTCCCCCCGTCCTGCAATTTTCTTATTTTATTGGCTGACTTCAGAGACTGATTGAGATCCTGGATGCGTTTCATGGTTTTCATGGTTCGCGATGCGGTGGCCGAGGCAACGGATAAAATCAGCATTTCCAGACACACCAGTACCGTACCATGGAGTGGCATTCTGCCATTCTCACCCCCGCGCGGAATAGTGATGACAATGTCAGCCTGTTTCGCAAAAAAAGAATCACTGGCGTTGGTCAGTAAAATGAGGGGGATACTCAGACGCTTTGCTTCCTGTATTGACGTTCTGCCCTCGCGATGAGCACTCTTCTGCGCCATCATGATCAGGACATCACCCCGCTGCAGATTGATCAGTTGTTCCGCCAGCGCAATGCCTGAGCGGTTAAGTGACACTGCGGGAATGCCGATTCGGGTAAAGAGCCTGGCGCTGTAGTCCGCTAAAATACCGGAAGCGTTCAGACCAAACACCGCCACCTGACGTGCATTAATCAGCAAGGCGATAGCCTCAGAAATAGCCTGACGGTTAGCTGGCTGCGCCAGCTTGTCACAGGCACGCTTATGCCCGTCAAGAACGAAGTCGATGCCCGAATTGATATCACTGGCCAGCTCACTGACCGTGGTAATCATTTTCTCTTCTGAATTAACCGCTGTGCCAAACCAGGCTTCCAGCGTTTTCTTCATATCGCGTAAACCCGCAAAACCGAGCGCCTGAACGGCGCGGACTACAGTGGCATCTGAAACCTCTGTCGCGGTTGCAATATCCATTGCTGTTGCTTCCAGCACCGATTCACGATGGTTGTATATATAAGACGCAACGGCTTGTAAGCCGGGGGAAAGTGAGGAGATACGTGCACGGTAACGTTCACCGAAGACATCAATACGTTTTTTTACCGGAGTCGCCGCCATTTGTTTTTACCGATCCTTGTCGTTTTTACCCTTTACCCGGTTTTATCATATTCACAATGTAGTGTTTTTATGAATAAAAATATTCACATTCTTATGCCCCTGAGCAATGTTTTGTGGGCGATATTAAATAATTTATATTTAAATTTTTTATTAAACAATGAGTTATAAAGTGTAATTCTGTTGCTGATGACAGGGTGTGGCGTTTTTTGATGTAGCAAAATTCTGAAACATATCATTTACTACTACATCTCCGCATGTTGGAATGATTATCAATTGCATTACGGCGGTTTTCCTTTGCCGGATCAGAATAACAACATTAACCGGACAGGTCAGGAGCGTTAACCGGACACACTGTGTGTCTGTCGTTACTGGTATGTCCGGAATTTCTTTACGGAAAAAGACGTCATTTTTAACACCGGGTTCATTGAAATGAAGAATAACACGCTGTTTGATTTTAAAAGAAAAGACCACCCAGCCATTTTAGCTGCGATTTATGGTGTCGTGATGCTGACACCTGTTACAGGATATTCAGCGGGGGAAAGCGATACGTTAACGATCACCGGGCCGGGAGTTGACGATCAATCATATAGCGCCGGAACCAGTTCTGTTGCCAGTAAAACGCCCACCTCGCGTCTTAACGAGGCACAGTCAGTCAGTGTGGTAACCCGGCAACAACTGGACGACTATCAGGCCACAAACCTGGCTGATGCGATGCATTTTGTCAGTGGTGTCAGTGAGGGGAATACTCTCGCAGGTACGGAAGATGGATTTGTCCGCCGTGGATTTGGTTCCAACTCTGATGGCTCCGTTTATCGCGACGGCGTGCGCAGCAGCCAGGGTCTCAATTTTGATGCCACTACCGAACGTGTTGAAGTGTTAAAAGGTTCAGCATCATTGCTCTACGGGATCCAAAATCCCGGCGGTGTCATTAACCTTGTCAGTAAAAAGCCGCAGTATGACTGGCACACAAAAGTCAGCGGACGTTACGCCAGTGAAGGCGGCGGGGCAGGGACAGTCGATGTCACCGGTCCGCTTGGCAATGGTTTTGCCGTGCGCATGATTGCGGAAAAACAAGATCAGGATTACTGGCGTAATTTTGGCAGCGATAAGCACACGCTGATTTCGCCGTCACTGCAATGGTATGGCGAAAAGGCCAGTTTTCTGATCAGCTATTCAGATTACCGCTACGATATACCTTATGATCGCGGAACCGCTTTTATTAACGGTAAGCCTATCGATATCGGCTATAAAAACCGGCTGGATGATAAATCAAACCGTGCCTGGGGCCATAATAAAACGCTCAACGCTCACTATGACTGGCAGTTCAGCGATGACTGGAGTACTCGTCTGACGCTTGGCTGGAACCAGCGCCGCTACAATAATGACGAGGTCAGGGTGACGGCGGTGAACACCACCACCGGCGCCGTGACGCGCAGGGCGGATGCCAACCGCGGTTTTAACCATAAGACCAAATACGTTTCCTGGGATCTGCTGGGTACGCAGGACATTCTGGGCATGAATCATGATCTTGTGCTGGGTACAGACTATGAGATGAACCAGACGTATCGTGCACATCAATACCAGGGAAAAGCCAACAGCAGCTTTAACTATTTTGATCCGCAATATGACATTCTCTCCCCGGTCGCCAACAGCACCACTGAGAATACGGCTAATGGCAATAACCTGAACCGGATCCACAGCCGGTCGGTTTATGCAAAAGACAGCATTTCACTGACATCAGACTGGATTGCGGTCGTGGGTGGCCGCTATCAGCACTATGAGCAACGTGCTTCAAAAGGCTTTGATCCGGTTGTTCAGACACTGGATTCCGAAGGGAATAAGTTTTTGCCACAGGCCGGTCTGATTTATAAAGTCACGCCCGATGTGTCTTTATACAGCAGCGTCAGTAAATCCTTTACCCCCTCAACGGATGTCGATGATGATGGCAATGTCGGAAAGCCTGAACAGGGCACCACCTGGGAAGTGGGCAGTAAATGGCAGATTACGCCACGCATGTTTGCCAGCGTGGCGCTTTACCGCATCGATGAACGTGACATGTCACTGAGCATTAACGGCGAAACACGCGCCATTGATAAAGCGCGTTCCAGCGGAGCAGAGTTTGAACTGAATGGTGAAATCTTTCCTGACTGGGAAGTCAGTGCCAGTTACAGCTATGACCAGGCCAAAATTGTGGATGATGGTGAAAATTCAGCGAATAACGGCAACCGCTTACAAAATGCGCCGCGTCATTCGGGTGCGCTCTATCTGAGCCATAATCTGGTGATTAACGGCCTGCCGGGAGATTTCCGTATCGGTGGCGGTGCGCGTTATGTGGGGAGCCGGGCGGGAGACCCGGAAAACAGTTTCACGCTGCCTGATTATATTGTGGCTGACAGCTTTGTTGCATGGAATAACCGTCTGTTCGGGGAGAAGACACAGCTTAAACTCAACCTGAATAATCTGTTTAACAAACATTATTACACGTCCAGCGGCGGTAACCTGCGCGTACGTGAAGGTGAAACCCGTAATCTTATGGTGCAGGCAAGTGTTGAATTCTGATCGGCGGTTTTTGCCGCGCGCGCATCTGATGCGCAAATACAGTGTCATGACGATGGTTTTTATGCTGCTGGCACTGACGGGCGTCGGTGTGCAGGCACGCACCGTCATCGATATCGACGGTAACCCGGTGAACATTCCCGATAATCCGCAACGTATCGTGCTTGGCGAAAGCCGGATGCTTTATACGCTGGCCCTGCTGGAAACCGGTGACCCTGTGAAACGGGTTGTCGGCTGGCCACTCGATTTGAAGAAATATGACCGCCAGACCTGGAATATTTTTGCCCGGCGTTTTCCGCAGATGTTGGCGATTCCGTCGCTGGGGTTGGGCGGAACAAATGATATGAACCCTGAAAAGGTGCTGGCGCTCAAACCGGATCTGGTGATCCTGCCCAGTCTTGCGCGCTATGACGATGCAGATTTGCGTCTTAAAGAGATGCTCAACGCGGCGCATATTCCGGTAGTGAAAATCGATCTTCGTGTCCATCTGCTGAAAAATACTCAGCGCAGTGTGAATATTCTGGGCGAAGTGCTTAACCAGACTGCACGGGCTCAGGCGTTTAATCATTTTTATGATGCGCATATGCAGGTCATTCATGATCGGCTGGCCACTTATTCCGGCCATAAACCGACGGTGTTGCTTCAGTTACATCTTGGACGACGCAATGAATGCTGTGTGACTGCTGTGAAAGGTAGCCTGGGTGAACTGCTCAATTTTGCCGGAGGGGATAATATCGCCGGAAAAACAGTGCAAGGGGTCTTTGGCCGGCTGAATGAGGAAACGGTCATCATGGCGCAACCTGAGGTTTATTTCGCCACAGGGGCCGGTTCCGCTGAAGATCAGAATGATTTGAAACTGGGGCCTGGAATCACACCGGAAATAGCCCAGCAAAGTCTGCGGGAACTCACCGCCAGACAGAACGGATTGCGGGAACTTAAAGCGCTGCATAACGGCCACACCGGGATGATATGGCAAAATTTCTACCTCAGCCCGTGGCATGTTGCCGCCACCGAGTTTATGGCAAAAGCCCTTTATCCTGAACTGTTTGCGGATATCGAACCTGAACAGACGTTAAAACAACTCTTTCACGATTACCTGCCCATACCTTATAGCGGCACCTATTTTGCTCACGGTAGCCTGTGAAAGAGAATGCATTTCTCTCATGCGGATTTTTTCGTAAATTGACCTGCCATGTCCGTTTTTTTGCCGCTATAAAATCTGTAAAAGTGGACATTAGTCGACTTTTCCTCTAAAACTTCTGCGGTTAATGCCAGACAATACCGGTATTCAGCAATCAAATAATAACCGCTGAATGCTTAAGAGCGGCTGCAAGACAGCCGCCGGGCAAGAGTATTCACAACGATTACGACAGACTTTCTCTGGAGAATTTATGCATTCCTCTGTTAATAAAAACGAAAGCCGGACTTTCTTCGGCCATCCTTATCCGCTCGGCTCATTGTTCTTCACTGAAATGTGGGAGCGGTTCTCGTTTTATGGCATCCGTCCCTTACTTATCCTGTTTATGGCGGCGACGGTTTACGACGGCGGCATGGGGCTTGCACGCGAAAACGCCTCGGCTATCGTCGGTATATTTGCTGGCTGTATGTATCTGGCGGCACTGCCGGGGGGCTGGCTGGCAGATAACTGGCTCGGGCAGCAGAGGGCGGTCTGGTACGGATCGATTCTGATTGCGCTCGGCCATCTGTCGATCGCGCTTTCCGCTTTCATGGGCGACAGCCTGTTTTTCATCGGCCTGATGTTCATTGTTCTCGGCTCAGGCCTGTTCAAAACATGCATCTCGGTTATGGTGGGCACACTGTATAAAAAAGGTGATGCGCGTCGTGACGGCGGTTTCTCATTGTTTTACATGGGTATCAATATGGGGTCGTTTATCGCGCCGCTGATCTCCGGCTGGCTGATAAAAACGCATGGCTGGCACTGGGGCTTTGGTATCGGGGGAATCGGTATGCTGGTGGCGCTGATTATCTTCCGCCTGTATGCCGTGCCTTCCATGAAACGTTACGACAGCGAAGTAGGTCTGGATTCGACCTGGAACAGTCCGGTTGCTAAGAAAAACGGCGTGGGTGCCTGGCTGCTGGTACTGGCTGCGGCTGTGGCAGCCATCGTTGCGCTGATCTCGCAGGGGGTGATCGTCATTAACCCGGTTGCCGTCGCCAGCGTGCTGGTGTACGTAATAGCGGCGTCAGTTGCCCTCTATTTTATCTATCTGTTCCTGTTTGCCGGACTTAACCGCAAAGAGCGCGCCAGACTGCTGGTGTGTTTCATTTTGTTAGTTTCGGCAGCCTTCTTCTGGTCTGCGTTTGAACAGAAACCGACTTCATTTAACCTGTTCGCTAACGACTATACCAACCGGATGATCGGCGATTTCGAAATTCCTGCCGTCTGGTTCCAGTCTATTAATGCACTGTTCATTATCCTGCTGGCGCCGGTATTCAGCTGGGCATGGCCGTTGCTGGCGCGTAAAAATGTGCGCCCGAGTAGCATCACCAAGTTTATCATTGGTATTTTGTGTGCGGCAGCGGGCTTCGGGATCATGATGATGGCTGCCCAGAACGTCCTGGACAGCGGCGGAGCAGGCGTATCACCCTTATGGCTGGTGGGAAGCATTTTGATGCTGACGCTCGGCGAGCTGTGCCTGAGCCCGATTGGACTGGCGACGATGACGCTGCTGGCACCGGAAAGAATGCGCGGTCAGATGATGGGCCTGTGGTTTTGCGCCAGCGCGCTGGGGAATCTGGCGGCCGGTTTGATTGGCGGGCATGTAAAAGCCGATCAACTGGATATGCTGCCTGATCTCTTCGCACGTTGTTCCATTGCGTTGCTGATCTGCGCTGCGGTACTGTTCATCCTCATTATTCCGGTGCGAAGAATGCTGGAAAATACCGGATCGAAGACAGAGCAAAAAAACGTAACGCATGCCTGATCGCGGATGATGTGATTTTCGAATACTGATAAGAACCAATAAGGCCGGGATGATGACCGGCCTTATTTTTAGATTTTCAGGATGCATTGATTTACAATGGGCTTACGATTTCAGTGCGCATAATCATGATTATGTTAAATTGCGGTGCATTCAGCGCAATGATTGCTTTGACCGCCCCCTTTTTCAATAAGTCTTCATGATCTTTAATGGCAAAAATGTTTTCAATTGTCTGATTTGTGATGAAGTACATCCCTCATTGGCTTTGATGATTTACACTTACGCTATGCTTAAGATATAACTTTTCTTTTAAATACTGCGACGCAAGCCATTTTATACAACAGGGTTTTTAAATAATGGAAGATGCTTTTGCCGGGAATATAAAAAAACCAGTGCTGAAATTTTAGCCATCATCATCCTTTATCTTATCTTTACCCTGTCCCCTTATATACTGACAAGTTTCTTTGTCATCGGATTTGATGCTTCAATCATCGTTATGCTGAATCATGGGCATAGCTACCCTGGCGTCATTATTACCTCAGGGTAGCTTAAAATAATTTTAACTAGTTATTACCAGTGGCATTGCCCGTTGACGCTGTTAGCATTTGAGTCGCCACCAAAAGCGCCGCCACGGCCGCCATTATCAGAAAGGCATTTTCCGGCATTTTTAGCCACACCGACCGCCATTTTCCCCGGGTTTGGAAAGCCTTTGGCGAGTGCACCAAAAACACCATTAGCGCAGTCAACAGTTCCCGGGCCTCCGTATATATGCGTAGGTGCATTCTGAGCCATATGACTCCAGGATGATTGGTTGTGCTGGGTATTTCTGCTGCTGCCGCCCTCATAATTAGAGTTAGCGTTTCCGCCTGCAACTAAAGCTAATTCAGATTGAGAAAGTTCCTTTATCATTTTTTACCCTCGTAACGGTTATTTTTTTCTGCTATTGATTTGGTCTCCACCAGAAAAACAATTAGCAGGGATACTGACACTTGCAGAAGCAGTGAAACTTTAGAATTCCCACTATCCCTATATATGACTACTCCACCCGGGAAATGAAATAGAAGCCAACCAACAATATGAGGACAAATATTTTCTTCAGCCGCACATCAACTTCGCAGTGAAAGGTACAAAACAGTTATACGCTCAAAGGTAAGCTTTTTGTCAGTTTTATTGCTTTTAGTTACATTTGATTTCACTTTGTTAACTATTTATCCATTTATCTTCATTTTTTCTCCTTCTTTTTATGATTTAAAAAAACATTTCATTTCATTCAATCCTTTGTTTTTAAAAGTTTTTTCTCCTTTACTAAGCGAAATGTAGATAATGCAAACCAGCGGTATGCTAAAACAAACGCTTGCCGGAGCAGGACCAGAGCGTGGCATAATAAAGGTGACTACTCACCTCCCCGCACGCTAACGAAGGACAGACCGTGTTTCGCCAGGAAGCGATTGATAATCAGAAAATGAAATGGCGTGGCCGGGCGCTGCTCCTCCCTGGAATTCCGTTCTGGGTCACTGCGTTATTATGTCTTTTGTTTATTACAATCTTCCTCACCTTTGTCATCGCCGCAAATTACACCCGCAGAGTCAACGTGACCGGCGAGATCAGCACCTACCCGCGCGTGGCTAACGTCTATTCCGCCGTTCAGGGCGTGGTAGTCAAAGAATTTGTCACGGAAGGACAGATAATCAAGGCTGGGACTCCTATCTATCAGATAGATGTGAGTAAAAGTACCCGCAGCGGCGTGGTCAGCGATAACCAACGCCGGGACATCAATAATCAGCTTGAACGCATTTCACAAATCATCAGCCGGCTGGACAGCAGTAAACAAGACACTGTCGGGATGCTGGAGAAACAAAAGGCCCAATATATCGCCGCTTTCCAGCGCTCCAACGACATACTCCGGCGTGCTGAGGAAGGACTCCGTATTATGAAAGAGAATATGGAGAACTACCGGCAATATCAGACAAAGGGGCTTATCAATAAGGATCAACTCACCAATCAGGTGGCGCTCTATTACCAGCAACAAAACAATCTGTTGGGCCTCACCGGGCAGAACGAGCAAAACGCCCTGCAGATCACTGCTCTTGAAAGCCAAATCCACACTCAGGCCGCTGAGTTTGATAACCAAATTTATCAGATGGAACTCCAGCGCTACGAACTGCAAAAAGAACTGCTCAATATCGATGCAGGCGGGGCAATCATCGTCCGCGCACTGGTTGACGGTCGCGTAGACTCTCTTAGCGTCACGGTAGGACAGATGGTCAACGTCGGCGACAGTTTGCTGCAAGTCATCCCACCCAATATTGATCATTACTCCCTGATACTTTGGGTACCTAATGATGCTATTCCCTATATTTCCACAGGCGACCGGGTCAACATTCGTTATGAAGCTTTTCCGGCGCAAAAGTTTGGGCAGTTTGCCGGCACGGTGTCAGTGATTTCGAAAGCACCGGCTTCATCTCAGGAAATGCTGACCTATCAGGGGGCCCCGAAAGCTGCTTTGACCTCGGCAGTCCCTTACTACAAAGTGATCGTCAGACCCGAAAAACAGACCATCATGTACAGTGGTAAACGTCTGAACCTGGAAAATGGTATGAAGGCGGAGAGCACACTATTTTTGGAAAAAAGGAAGATATATCAGTGGATGTTGTCACCGTTCTACGACATGAAACACAGCGCGTCGGGGCCGGTCAATGAATAGACTCTCTGTCAAGAAACTGCTCGGCCAGCTTGATATACGATTGCGGCAACGCGTGCCGCTAGTCCATCAAACGGAATCTTCTGAGTGCGGCCTCGCTTGCCTGGCGATGCTTTGCGGCCACTATGGTATGAATATTGATCTGATCGCACTGCGCCAGCAGTTCAACCTCTCGGCGCGTGGTACTACGTTGTCCGGTTTAACCGGTATGGCCGAACAACTGGGCTTGTCGTCACGCCCTTTGTCACTGGATATGGAAGATCTCGGTGCGCTAAAATTGCCATGCATACTGCACTGGGAGTTTAACCATTTTGTCGTTCTGGTGAGCGTCAGGCGTAATCACGTGGTCATACATGACCCCGCCCGGGGCCGCAGAATCATCAACATGGCAGAGGTGTCGCACAGTTTTACCGGCGTAGCACTTGAAGCCTGGCCAGGCGCTGCATTCAAAGCACATACCGTGCGGAAACGGCTCAGTCTGAGTACGCTGATGGGCAGCGTATATGGCCTTAAAGGTACGCTAGGCAAGATTTTTTGCCTGTCACTGGTGATTGAAACCATCAACCTTGTGATGCCGGTTGGTACACAACTGGTGATGGATCATGCGATCCCTGCAGGCGATCGCGGACTGCTGACGTTAATCTGCGCGGGGCTGTTATTCTTTATTCTGTTGCGGGCCGCAGTCAGCATGGTACGCGCCTGGTCTGCACTGGTCATGACGACGCTCATCAATGTTCAGTGGCAATCCGGGTTGTTTAACCACTTATTGAAGTTACCTCTGGGCTATTTTGAACGTCGCAAACTGGGGGATATCCAGTCACGTTTCGGATCGCTGGATGCATTGCGCAGCACCTTCACCGCCAGTATTGTCGGCGCCATCATGGACATGATTATGGTGGCCGGCGTGCTCGTGATGATGATTTTGTACGGAGGTTGGTTAACGTGGGTCGTCATGGCCTTCACCGCCGTGTATGTACTTCTCCGTCTGCTGACCTACGGTTATTACCGGCAGCTTTCAGAGGAGTCTTTGGTCAGAAATGCCCGTGCCGGTTCCTATTTCATGGAGACGCTGTACGGCATCGCCACAGTAAAAATGCAGGGGATAGCAGAAAGACGCAGTGCCCACTGGCTCAACCTCGAAATCGATACCATCAATACCGGGATCCGCGTTACGAAGATGGACATGCTGTTTGGCGGCATCAACACCTTTGTCTCAGCCTGTGATCAGGTGGTGATCCTGTGGCTGGGTACCAGTCTGGTAATAGACAACCAGATGACTATCGGTATGTTCGTTGCATTCGGCGCTTTTCGCGGGCAGTTTTCCGACAGAATTGGCTCACTGACCAATTTCCTGCTGCAATTGCGTATGATGAGCTTGCACAATGAACGCATTGCCGATATTGCCCTGCATCCGCAGGAAAATCGTAAGCCGGACATCCCTTATGAGGCTCGTTTACAACCCGTTTCGCTGGCAACACATGCATTGAGTTACCGTTATGACAGTCAGTCTCCACCCATTTTTAACGGGTTAGACATCACTATCGCGCCCGG
The DNA here is from genome assembly GCF_019049695.1 of Rahnella perminowiae. Lineage (NCBI taxonomy): Bacteria > Pseudomonadati > Pseudomonadota > Gammaproteobacteria > Enterobacterales > Yersiniaceae > Rahnella > Rahnella perminowiae. The sequence goes on along the minus strand of NZ_JAFMOT010000168.1, from coordinate 65,340 downwards.
AGAAAGTGTGGCTATTGTTGGGCCGTCCGGCTCAGGAAAAACCACCTTGATGAAGGTATTGTGCGGGCTGTTTTATCCTGATAACGGCAGGGTCGAGGTGAACGGTATCGATATTCAGCAGTTGGGTATCAATAACTATCATAAAATGATCGCCTGCGTAATGCAAGATGACAAGCTATTTTCCGGCTCCATCCGGGAAAATATCTGCGGCTTTGCGGACGAAGTGGATGAAGCCTGGATGCAGGAATGTGTCCGCGCCAGCTACCTGGATACCGTCATTAAGCAAATGCCCATGGGCTATGAAACCCTGATCGGTGAATTAGGAGAGGGACTATCGGGGGGGCAAAAACAACGACTGTTCCTTGCCCGCGCGATTTACAAGAAGCCTGCCGTCTTGTTCTTAGATGAAGCGACCAGCGCGCTGGACAAGGAAAGCGAGGCGATGGTGAATCTCGCGATCAAAGCACTGGACATCACAAGGGTTATCATTGCGCACCGCGAGACAACGATAGCATCGGCAGACAGGGTGATTTATCTGGAATAAAGGTCTGTGTTTGCCGTGTGCAGTGAGTTGCCTGCCTGGGCTATCCGGACGGATCGGGGTCTGGATTCACCTCTCAGGATGTACTGCGAAGCGTGCGGTGATGGTCTTCCCGTATGTGTTCATCCGGCGTTTCGGCAGTATCCGCAAAGCCATTATGACTGTTAAAACCACCCCGATGAACCGGGGCTGATTTTATAAGGGTCATATCTTTTGCCATTGCACCGAAGGTGATGAAGATAAAAAGTACGGCAAAACTTAACCTTGGTTTCATGCATTTCTCCTCTTACTTCACAGTATGTCCTTATCCTAAAGTCCTCTGAGTAAAACTCCGTCAATACGCGTGAATTTTAATAACTTATCTGTAACACCATCCCAATGGCTGGGATATCAGTTGTCAAAGAATAATGAGTCGCTGGTCAGGTCCGGATGCCGAACCTGAACCGCCCTAAAACTAAAAACCGTGCCCCGTGAGTTCCCGTTTGTTAATTTTCACGGGCCGGGTCACGCTGTTATCCAGAATGATATGCCAGCAGCTACTGTTGGCCGAAGGCTGTAGCGTCATATGCCACCTTGCATCGCCACCCTCACCCGGACCTGCCTTCCGGTGAGGCCCGGCAATGACTTTCAGGGTTCCTCTGCAGTAGGCATTGTTCAACTGACTGTCCAGCCTGCAGGCTTTCTCTATCAGAACTGATGTATAGTTTTTGCTGAACCGTCCGTCTTTCTGCCAGTTGGTCGTCCAGTTGGCTAATGAAAAAGACATAGCTATCTCCAGTAGTGGCATTGCGATACGGAAGTATATCGAAATGCAGGTTATACAGGCCTGATGCAGTGACTCAGGTGTTGCAAAAATCGCAATGAATGATGTTAAAAAGTATTTTCTGCCTTCCATTAATGAAATCAGCAGTAGTAACAGTGAAAATTCTCTCGGATATTACCCTTCAAAATTCCAGTTTGATATTTTCTTACACGAGACATATATTTCAGAAATGATTAACATGTATATGTTTATCTCCTGAATTAATTATTTTATTAACCGACTGCAGTCTCATTATAAAACATATGCTAATTTTAACTCTGTATTTTCCGCAGTACAAAGCAAATAAAAAATATTTATGCTAACAGGTGATAATTAAATGCAAGCGGAACTTCCTTTTCTGTCACAATAAATTTCGGTATTTTCATTTAATACATCCTGTAAGGTTTAACCCCAGGAAAATAGTGAGTTAATATTGCAACAGTTAGCCCTGTCACTCAATCGTGCTGAGGCGCTCCCTGTATACTAACTCGTCTGTAACGATAAGGTGGTTTGCGGCGTTCCTTGTTATCACGCAGGCATCAGCGCTAAGTGATTGACTTTAACTTCAATAATAAGAAAATGTTTCCTTTCGCGCGGCTACCAGATACCACCGGAGTTTATTATCGCCTCTTCCCGTCATTTTCCGTTTATTACTGCCTTGAAACACCCGGCTGCCGTTGTGACGCTTGCATTGTTACTGGCCAGTTGTTCTTCAACACCACCAAAATCCCTGGTGACGCCACTTCCGCCAGTTGCCCGGCACCCTCTTCCCGACAAACCGGTATCGGGCCATGAACCCGTGCGTGGCGTCTGGCTGGCGACGGTTTCCCGCCTCGACTGGCCACCGGTTAATTCGGTGAATGCCGGCAGTGCATCATTGCGCATCAGCCAGCAGCAACAGGCGCTGATTACCAAGCTCGACAAGCTCAAAAGTCTGGGCATCAATACGGTGTTCTTTCAGGTGAAGCCTGACGGCACGGCGTTCTGGCCATCAAAAATTTTGCCATGGTCAGATATGCTGACGGGCAAAATTGGTCAGGATCCTGGATATGATCCGCTGCAATTTATGCTCGATGAAGCGCACAAACGCGGGATGAAAGTCCATGCCTGGTTTAATCCTTATCGCGTGTCTGTAAATACTAAACCTTCGACTGTGGTGGAACTGAATCAGACATTGTCACTGCACCCTGCCAGCGTATTCGTGTTGCACCGCGACTGGATCCGAACTGCCGGCGATCGTTTTGTGGTTGACCCGGGTATTCCTGATGCACGCGACTGGATAACCAGCATCGTGGCGGAAGTGGTCGTGCGTTATCCCGTTGATGGCGTTCAGTTTGATGACTATTTTTATTCAGAATCACCGGGTTCTGCCCTGGATGATAGCCTGACGTTCCGGAAATACGGTCAGGGTTATGCTTCAAAAGCAGACTGGCGGCGTCACAATACACAGATGCTGATTGAGCAGGTTTCGCGCACCATAAAACAGCTGAAACCGGCTGTGGAATTTGGCGTCAGTCCGGCAGGTGTCTGGCGCAACGTGTCGCATGATCCGGCGGGTTCACAAACTTCCGGCGCAGCGGCTTACGATGAGGCTTATGCGGATACCCGCTTGTGGGTGCAGCAGGGTTTGCTCGATTACATTGCGCCGCAACTGTACTGGCCGTTTTCCCGCAAGGCGGCGCGTTATGACGTGCTGGCAAACTGGTGGGCTAATGTGGTAAAGCCCACTCATACGCGTCTCTATATTGGTGTGGCGCTGTATAAAGTGGGCGAACCGTCAAAAAATGAACCGGACTGGATGGTAAGTGGTGGCGTACCGGAACTGAAAAAACAACTCGATATGAATGAATCCGTACCACAAATTAGCGGCACGATTTTATTCCGTGAAAGCTACCTCAACCAGCCGCAGACGCAGGATGCGGTGCGTTACCTGAAAAGCCGCTGGGGAAGCTGAAATAACGATGCCTGTTGTGTGGTTGCCTTATAAAGATATGCCGTGGAGCTAATAAATTGACCATGGCATCCATTTATCGTGCTTACGTAACCTCGGTTACCCGACAATGGTCCAGTTAGTCATGATTCTATGCCGCAAATTTAAGTAAATATTGCGAATATTTCCTGACCAGTTGGGGCCGCGAAAATCCGGGTTCAGGAAGGAGGCATTGTAGAAATGGTCGCGCCATTTTGCATTTAATTTCCCATGACCCGAACTGAGCGGCACCCCGGTGACCACCATCCTGTTCACTGTATCCGTGATAATAGTCGGATGAAAACCCATTTTTAAATAAAATCCCTGGCTGTCATCTACCGGTAATAATGAGGCGTTTTCGATATTCTGCTCCATCCCGTATCTTATGGCTGAAAATAAGAGAAGCTGACCCAGCCCGACAAATCTGTTGGGGTGGGATTTCGTAGGTTTGTTGGTATTTCCTTCAACATATATTGCCGAGATATATAAATAATCACGACTTCCCGGTTCACTTAGTACTACGCAGCGACCTGCTGCAACATCTTCATTTTTGTCTGTGAGTAGGGAAAAATTCATGGCGTTATTGTCATATTCCGGTGTCGTTTCCCGGGTTTCAACCAGTCTAAGGGTTAGGGGTGCCCTGCCAGCCGCATTTTTTTCTATGAAGCGCATAGTAATTTTAATTCCTCTCTATATATGATGAGTCAATTAAATTCGTGCTGCGTCAAACGGATATCAGTATAAACAAAGCGTACTGGAGGAATACTTAATAATATATGTACCTTTTAGCCACCCATGGCCAGATACAAATTATAAAAGCAAAGCCCCGCCTGAAAATACAGACGGGGCTTTGCTGTGTTGTGCATTAAATCTTCACTTCAGAACGTGTAATTTGCGCTGACCGAAAGATTGCGCGGTTCACCGTAAACGGCGTAATCGCTGAGCCATGAATAATATGTGCGGTCAAACAGGTTGTTGATGTTGGCCTGTACGGACAGCTGTTTTGTTACCTGATAACGCGTGAACAAATCCACCCGTGCCATACTGCCCTGTGATACGCGACGGGTTTCGCCGTCCGGTCCGGTTGCATTCTGGAAAGTGCGGTTTTGCCAGTTTACACCACCGCCGACAGTCAGATCCGGCATCGCCGGCACCTGGTAGCGGCTGAATAATTTCAGCTGGGTCTGCGGCATATTGCTGTTGAGACGGCTGCCGGTTTCGTCTTTCGCCACATAACGCGTCGCACCGAAGGTCATTTGCAGGTTGTCGGTCACCGCGCCGTTTAGCTCAAATTCAGCACCTTTGCTGACGGTGCCATTGACCGCAACATAAGCCTGTTCGCTCGAACCGTTAACGTATCTGCTGCCGTCTTCCTGCGCCACGTTATCCTGTTCGATACGGAATACTGCCATCGTGGCGGTCAGACGACCGTCTATCCACGCAGATTTAAGCCCGGTTTCGTAGTTTTTCCCGGTCGTTGGTGACAGGTAATGACCGTTAATATCGCGGTCAGTCTGTGGCTGGAAGATGGACGTGTAACTGGCATACGCCGACCAGGTATCGTTAATGTCATACACCAGCCCGCCATACGGAGTGATGTTGTTTTTGTTCATACTGCCGCTGCTGCCGTTGGTGCTCCACCGGGTATAGCGCGCGCCGACGATCAACGAAAGCGGATCCACCAGTGAGAAGCGCGTTGCGAAGTAACCCGCTTTCTGGCGGATCACATCGTCCGCATTCAGATACCAGTCTCCCCACTCCGGTTCACTGACACGCCCGTCCCAGCTGTTGCCGAAACTGCCAATGGTGTCGCTATCGAGGGAACCGTCTGCGCTGTAAGTCTGGTTATGCTGCCGGCTGTAGCTTATACCCGCCACCATCTGATGCTGCCGGCCAAACCATTCAAACGGCCCGGTGGCATAAGTGTCGATGGAGTCCACTTTGCGGGTGCCACGGTCTTTGCTGCCAAAACCACTGAGGCCGGTGCCTGTAGTGTGATCCGGGAAATTCATGAGATAGAGCAATTTATCGTTAAACGTTTGCTCGCCGTGTGTGCCATTAACGCGCAATGTCCAGCCGTTATCAAAGTCATGCTTCACGTTAGCAAATACTTTGCGCGACTGGATGGCGTAATTCGTCCAGTCTGCGGAAGTATTCGTGCTGCGGTCATAATGGGTGCGCGAACCGTCGGTATACCAGGTTGGCAGGCCGCCCCACGTCGGGTTAGCGGTATTATTTTCCTGATAATCGTAACCGAGCGACACGGTGGTGTTATCGGTCACATCTGCATCCACCACGCCGTAGAAGAATTTTTTGCGCTTGTGATAGCGATCCAGCCAGCTGTCCTGGTCCTGATAACCGGCGACCACGCGTCCGCGCACCGAGCCTTCCTGATTCAGCGGACCGGAAGCGTCCAGGACGTAACGCTGTTTGTTCCAGCTGCCGTAACCGGCGCTAATCTCACCGGTGAATTCTTTGCTGTCGGCGTGTTTACGCACCATGTTGACAGAAGCGGACGGATTACCCGTTCCGGTCATCAGGCCGGTTGCACCCCGCACCACTTCGATGCGGTCATAAATCGCGGTGTCTTCGGCTGCATCACCAAAATTCCAGGTATCGCTGACGGAGGTCGGAATGTCGTCGTAGGTGTAACTGTTGATGTAAAAACCGCGGGAAAAATAAGACACGCGTTCGCTGTCAATAACCTCCGTTGAGATGCCGGTGGTATTATTCAGCACGTCGCCGACCGACTGGAGGTTCTGATCCTGCATACGCTGTTGAGTGATAAAGCTCACTGATTGCGGAATATCTCGCGGCGTCAGGTTCATTTTGGTGCCTGCGGTGGTGGTTCGGACGGCGTAATCCTGTGCGTCGCTGCCGGTTGGCGTCGCCGTGCCTTCGATCACCATATCTTGCTGCTGACCAAATGTATCCGTACTGGCAGTGCTTTTTATCCCGCTGAGGTTTTCAGCCGCCAGTACCGGATTTACCAGAATAAATATCGCCAGTGCCAGTGATGAAACCGCAAAAGTTCTCCCTGCGTCTGCGGCACACTGGTGTGCATAAATCACCCTGCCATTCAAAGACATAACACATTCCCGTGGAAAATTTTATAAGTGTAAGACTGTTTCTATTATTGTTTTACACGAACAGCCTAAATGAGAATGTAAATAGTAATTATTAACGTTAACCATGTCGCGATGTGGATGAGTTTTAATAAGTAACAAAATGTTAATCAGGTTTTATCCGTGAACGAATCAGTGGTTGGAAATGCATGTCTCTGAGGTTTCTTATGCATTTCAGACTATTCTGTCCCGCATGCGGCCCTTCCGGGTTGTGGAGTCTTCTACCCTTAAGGTGTTCAACATAAGGAGACGCTATGAGACGAATCGCATTGTTACTCACCCTGTTGATCGCGGGTTCTGCTGTCGCCGAAGACACGACTTCGCAACATACTCCCGCGACCTATATCAATATCCTCTGTAGCTCCGCGCTTAATAAACCTGATGGTACTGCGGATTATTTCCGTGAGCAGATCAAAGATATTTCGACGCAATCTCAGTCTCCGTCGTCGATCAATAAGCCAGAGTTTAATGAGGATGAAGCGGATAAGGTGATTGAAACATGGACATCGCTCAGCAAAACCGATCGCGAAAAAATCAGAACACAACAGCAATGTCAGGACACCTTGCTTCAGCGATATCAGGCAGGATAAAGATGGGGAGAGGATAAAAGAATGCGGGATGTGTTCCCGCATTATGTTGACGTTCTCTATCAGGCTGCTTTGACCGCACGTACTTTTTTGGTCGCGGCAGGTTCAGCGACAGCCCGGTCTTCAGCGGTGGTATCGGCTGGTGCGACGGGCTGCTGCGCTGTCCCCTCTTCGGGCAGTTTGCTGGTGCGCAAAATATGCTGGACGGTATCTTTGTGTTCAGCAAGGTGAAGCGCAATATTTTCCGCGAGTGTTTCATCCAGGTCGAGATTGCTTTGTGACAGCCATTCAGTAAAAGCATCTGCCATGTCCAGCATTTTGTCGTATGCATCTGCTTCTTTCTTATTGGCAAAAGTCATTTTCTCTTCACCTTTTCTGACAACAACAAATTTTGTTTCAACAGCCATAATTCGCTCCTTATACTGTAATTATATCCAGTATACCAATAATCAGTGAAGGATACATCATCCGGCCTGTTTTTTATAGTGCTGAGCCTGGATCGCTCTGCCCGGGTGTCTGATCAGCGCAGCCTGACTGAAAGCTCGACATCATCACTGAATGGTACAGAAAGATAACCGTTCTCCGCCGAACGCACATGGGTAAGATAGTTCTGGTTGTAGCTCGCATTGTCGGCGATGATCATCGTGCCCGGATGAAAACGGCTTTCCAGCAAATGCAGAATATCGTCATAAAGTACTTTTGCGCCATCGAGAATCAGTAAATCGATGGTCTCTGGCAGATCAACGGCCAGTGTGTTCAGCGCGTCACCGACACGAATTTCGACTAAATCGCTCACGCCAGCCTGCACAAAATGTTCCCGTGCCTTTGCCACTTTTGTCGGCTCAAACTCGCTGGTGATGACCTTACCGCCGCCGTTATCGCGCAACGCCGCCGCCAGATACAACGTGGAAAGCCCGAACGACATGCCAAATTCCACCACCGATGTTGCCTTAGTACTTCGCGCCAGCATATACAGCAGTTTGCCTGTCTCGCGTGATACCGGCAGCCACATGTGTTTCAGCAGACTATATAAATTCAGATATTCTGTTTTGCTGTGCATCATGCGCGTAGTTTCTTCTTCCGGTATCTGCGTGAAATCGAAACGGGCTGCAGCGCTGGCTTCATTGAAAAGACGGTCGAGTAATGGCGCCATCGGTGCGCAGGTCAGAGTGTTTTCTGTGGTCATAGGATTATCCTGTTTAACATTGAGCAACGTGTCATAACTGACTAGAATGCGAGTGATTCATCGCGTTTAAAATTATGCGATGTTTTCGTTGCCTCCACTATTCGCATTCTTTTTTGAGGACTCAGCCCGTCATGACCCACCGCCGCATCCCGCAGGTTTCCTCACGTAAAGAGCCAAAACAATCCCGCTCAGCCGGGCTGGTGGCGACCATTCTTGAAGCCGCTGCTCAGGTTTTAGCGAAGGAAGGCGCCGCCCGTTTTACTACCGGTCGCGTCGCTGAAAGAGCCGGAATCAGCATCGGTTCGCTGTATCAGTACTTTCCCAATAAAGCGGCGATTTTGTTTCGTCTGCAAAGCGACGAGTGGCGGCGAACCCGTGATATGCTGCGCAGCATTCTTCAGGACGCAGAAAAGACCCCTGCCGTGCGCTTACGTATTCTGGTGCATGAATTTATCCGTTCCGAATGTGAGGAAGCGCAGATGCGTGGCGCGCTCAGTGACGCCGCACCGTTTTATCGTGACGCCCCGGAGGCGCTGGAAGCGCGGGCGGCGGGAGAGGAAGTGTTTCATCGGTTTATGCATGAGGTAATGCCGGATGTCGCCGAAGAAAAGCGCCAGCTGGCGGGGGATCTGCTTTCAACCACACTCAGTGCTTTTGGCCGGGACTTTTCTGCCACCCCGCGTACCGCCGCTGAAATCAAAATTTATGCTGATGCGCTGGCGGACATGTTTACAGCCTATGTGCAGGGGGCGGTTTAGTCAGGCGTGAATTTCTGAGGGATAAGCGGGGCTATGAACGAGATGCCATGACGGCACGTTTCTCAGAGGAATTACCGGGGATCCCAAAACGCTAATTTCGTTTCAGGCCGACGGATGGCATAGTAAATGTCTGATTTTTACAACAGGACCGTTCCATGATCGTCGTTACTCCGTCAGTCGATCCGTCACTTGCGCGAATCGCCCCTGGTTTTCGGGTATTAAGCGTGTCTGCGCAGGCCGCGCCGATAACTAACCCTGCCATTGCGGAAGCCGCTTTACAAAGCGCCTGCCGTTTTATCGTTGAGAATGATTTTCCCTGGGCGGATGAACATCTGAACGCCTGGGCCGAGGTTTTCAAAGCCTTTGGGGCGAAACCTAAACGTACTGCCTGCTCAGCCGATGCCCTCAGAAAACGCGTGCTGAAAGACGGCACGATGCCAGCCATCGATCCGGTGGTCGATCTTTACAATGCGGTGAGCATTCAGTATGCCATTCCGGTCGGTGGCGAAAATATTTCTGCTTATTCCGGCCATCCGAGGCTGACATTTGCCGATGGCAGCGAGCCTTTTGACACCATGAAAGCGGGCGAACCGGTGATTGAATTCCCCGATGCCGGAGAAGTTATCTGGCGTGATGATACGGGGGTGACCTGCCGGCGCTGGAACTGGCGTCAGGGTATCAGAACCCGGCTCGACAGCGAGGCGCAAAACATGTGGTTCATCCTCGAAAGCCTGCCCGCCATGCCTTTGCAGGCACTCCAGGACGCAGGTGATATGCTGATTAACGGACTGGAACAGCTGATGCCAGGTGTTAAAACTGACGTGAAGCTGATAACACTGGGTTGATGATGCAAATAAGGCTCCTTGCGGAGCCTTATTTATGATCCAGCAGCGAGGTGCCGTAAGAATTATCGATGGTACATACCCAGCGCCCGTCCGGTTCATGGCGGAAAACATAAGTGGCACGACGGGTAGTGGTCACTGTGCCGCCCTGTCCGTCGGGGAAGTGCAGCACCGTTTCCATGATCACCAGCGCATCCTGCGCCCCTTCAATCACCTGCATCTCACCCTGTTCCACCACCAGTTGATCCTGGAAATAATCCGAGATGGCGATAAAGGCTTTGCGGATATCGTTTTTGCCGCGGGCAATCATGCCCGGTTTAATCACCAGTGCCGCATCCACGGCGTAATGCGCCATCAGCGAGTCGAAATCTCTGTCTGATATGGCTTTGTCACAAGCTTCGATAACCTGGCGGATCGGGTGTGTACTCATCCGTTAATGTCCTTTCGCTGAGTTCTAGAATAATGAGATCCCTGACTGAAATAACAGGATGTCGACCAGGCAGCTGAAGTCTGTCTCTGACATATTAATAACAAATTTTTTGCCAATAAACATCCCTGCCTTCAGCATGCCCTGATACCGGCAGGCGTGCTGAAGGCCCCGCTACACCAGGCGTTTGTTTGAACGTTGGCTGATGGAACAGGGTCAGAGTGGTGATAAGAAAACCGGATCAGTCGTAATTCTCACCATACAGACCAATGAGCCGCCGCACGACACCATTGGTCCAGCCGAAGCCATCCTGCAGCGGATATTCCCCGCCGCCACCTTCACGAGGGATGCCCCCTGAGATGTGGTATTTCTCGATCAGTTTATGATGTTGCTGGTAATACTGATTCACCGTTTTCAGCCAGTTACGGGCAATTTCATCACCCAGCGCATCATTGCCGTATTGCTTGAAACCCTGAATTGCCATCCATTGCAGAGGGGCCCAGCCGTTGGGTTTATCCCATTGTTCACCGGTTTCATATTCCGTCGCCATGATGCCGCCGGGCGTGAATAAACGTTTACGTACAGCCTCTGAAAGCCGTTCAGCCTGGTAATGACTGGCAAGCCCCACATACAACGGCACGACGCTGGCAGCGGAGAACAACGCCATTTGCTGACGGTGCCAGTCGTAATCGCGAAAACAACCTTCGTTGTCATCCCACAGATAACGGTTTATGGCGTCACGCCGGTTTTCTGCTTTACGGCGGAATAAAATTTCGGTGACTTTATCTCCCTTCAAACCGGAAATATTGGCGATAGCGCTTTCGAGTTTATGCATAAACGCATTCAGATCTACCGGGATAAATTGCGTGGTACGGATACTGGCGAGACGGTGGCCGTCACGCAACCAGCGCGATGAATAATCCCAGCCAGATTCCGCCCCCGCACGCAAATCGCGGTAAACCTCGTTGGCTGGCCGGCCTGAATGTTTAGCGGTTTCGACGTCTTCACGCCACGATTCATCGCGCGGGGTGTCCCTGTCATCCCAGTAACGGTTAAGCAGTGTACCGTCCGGCAGGCAAACTGCATGGCGGTACGCCTGATTCGGCGCGAGAGAGTCCGCACCATCCATCCAGAATTCATATTCCATTTTCAGATGATCGAGATACCGCCGTGCGCCACGTACACCGTCTTCCTCGAACAGTTCAACCATCAGCGCGAACACCGGTGGCTGTGAACGGCTCAGATAATACGTGCGGTTACCGTTAGGAATATGGCCGTATATCTCAATAATCCAGGCGAAATTGTCCGCCATGGTGCGCAGGAGATCATTACGGCCACTTTCCGCCAGACCTAACATCGAAAAGTAAGAATCCCAGTAATAGGTCTCACTGAAACGTCCGCCGGGAACCACATAGGCCTGAGGCAAAGGCATCAGTGAAGACCATGGCACATGATCTTCCGGCTGGCGCGTCAGCACTGGCCAAAGTTTATCGATGTGTTCTTTCAGCGAATCGCCGGGATCGGAGACGTATTCATCATCGCGGTGTTCCGGCAGCCAGAAATGTGCGTCAACAAAGCGTTTCAGGTTAAAGCCAGGATGATTCTTTACCCGGCGATAACGCAGCAAAATGTCCAGCGGATCCATCTTCGGCGGGCAGTCCGGGAAGGTTTTGCTGTCCTCGAAAAGCCCTGAAGATTGCACGCTGGTAAACAATTCCAGATAACGGTCAGCAGGCGTTAAGGCATCGGAAGGCGGCAAGCCTTCGATCATCTCTGGTTCCGGTTCTGCATCCATCATCCGGTCAAGGATCAGTTCAATCGGCTCGAGCTCGGTCAGACGAGTCTCTTCGCTCTCAGCATTTTCGCTGTCAAACATTGCGTTTTGGTTCGTCTGGTAATTTGCATTTTGCATATGCTGCAAGCCTCTTGCTTATAAAATTCACACGACGGCGCTGTGTTTTTCACTATGCGGTGTGATGGCGTATAAATCGCGTAAATAGCTTTCGCCCCAGTTCGCAATGTCATTCTTACGCAGCACCGCCATCATGTCGTTATAGCGTTCAAGCCGTTCTTCCAGCGGCATGGTCAGTGCTTTATCCAGCGCCGCTGCCACATCATCCCGGTCATAAGGGTTGACGATCAGTGCCGATGTAAGTTCATTTGCTGCACCGGCAAATTGTGACAAAACAAGAACGCCGGGGTCTTTTGGATCCTGCGCGGCGACATACTCTTTTGCCACCAGATTCATGCCATCTCGCAGCGGCGTCACCAGCCCGACATCCGTCAGGCGGAACAATTTCATGAGCAGGCTGCGCTGGAAATGCTGGTTGAGGTAAAACAGCGGCGTCTGGTTGATACCACCATATTTACCGTTGATGCGCCCCACTTCGGTTTCCAGCTGATGACGCAGTTCCTGATAGGCTTGCACGTCACCGCGCGAGGTCGGGGCAATTTGCGAATAGCGCACTTTACCGCGATGCTGCGGGAATTTTTCCAGCAATGCCTCAAAGGCGAGAAAGCGCTCCGGCAACCCTTTGGTGTAATCGAGACGCTCACAGGAAATAATATTTTTCGATTCGCGTAGTTCGCGTTCCATCGCCGCCATTTTGGGTGGCAGCGGGCCCTCGGCCATTTCCTTTATGCTTTCCGGTGCAATGCTGATCGGATATACGCCGGTAGCAAAGGTTTTGCCAAACGCCCGGTGCTGATGTGTATCGCAATCTTCAATATCAGCCAGCGATTTGAGATTATCCAGAAACGCCATACGGTCACCTTCGGTCTGGAAGCCCAGCAAATCATACTCGCACATCATTTCGAGCAATTCATCGTGTGTTGGCACGGCATTAAAGATTTCCGGGGTCGGGAACGGAATGTGCAGGAAGAAACCAATACGGTTTTTTACGCCGAGTTTACGCAGCGCGGCAGCGAACGGCAGTAAATGATAATCATGGATCCACAAGATATCATCCGCTTTGATGAGCGGCTGCAATCTTTTCGCCAGCATATTATTGACCCGGCAGTAACCGTCCCACGCCTCGCGCTGGAAATCCACCAGATCGATACGATAGTGAAGCGCCGGCCAAAGTACGGCATTTGAAAACTGACAGTAATACAGATCGTAATCGTTTTGATTAAGCGGAACCGAAGCGTAAGTAATGCCGTTATCTTCCATCAGATGCAGGTCATCCTCTTCTTCGCCCGATATTTCACTTATCTCACCATTCCAGCCAAACCAGAGACCTGAAGTATTTTTCAGCGCATCCAGAATGCCCACGGCCAGCCCGCCAGCGGATTTTGAACCGTCAGGAATGGCAATTCGGTTAGAGACAACAACCAGGCGACTCATAATTCGAACTCCTTCTTAAATGTTAATGTGTGACGTTGTAACGCCTCAATCCACCGGTAAACGTCGTGAACGGTTTTGACACGATACTGCGCGAGACTTGAACCTTCGCCAACTTTCACCGTGATCCCCCGCATGGCGTTAACCACTTCGAACCCTTTTTCATCGGTCAGATCATCGCCTACGAATACCGGAATACGTCCGGAAAAGGGTGTCTGTTGCATGAACGTATAAATCGCAGCGCCCTTATCTTTTCCGCGAGGTTTAATCTCAAGAACGCATTTACCGGGCTGAAGTACCAGCTCAGGGAATTTTGCTACGACGGATTCCGCCAGGGCTAATACCTGCTGCTGATGCAGCATTGCCTGACGATAATGCAATGCAAAAGCCATGCCTTTGATTTCGAGTAACGTACCCGGCAGCGCGTTCATTCCCGCTTCAAGAGTTTGTTGCACCTCTTCTGCCACGTGGCGGGGTAAGGTGACGCGGTGCATCCTGCCGCTGCCGTCGCGCATTTCTGCGCCGTGAACACCCGCTGCGGGAAGTTCCAGAGGACTGACCAGCTGATCAAGCTGCTCCACCGGACGTCCCGACACCAGTGCCAGCGCACCTGAAGATGCCGCAAACAGCGTTTGCAGGTGGGCACGAACATCAGCGGGGATCGTGACGGCATCAGGCTCGTCACATATCTCGGCGAGGGTGCCATCGACGTCGAAAAAGTAGGCGTATTGACGACTGTCCAATATCGGAAGAAGCGGTGTTTCGGTGTGATTTTCCTGAATTTCTGTGGTCAAAATAGCTCTCCTGTTTGCAAGTTACGACACAGCGCGTCAATGCACTGAACACCTCTGAAGTAATTTTCCAATAGATAAATATAACTCTTCGTCAGGTAAACGCAGGAAAAATCAGATTAATCTACACCCTGCTGGCGGGTTTTAACGATAAAAGAGAACAGTTTGAATATTGATTGCTTTCTAAACGGTTGCGGTTAGTTTTTATCCTGTCTGCCCGCGGCCAGTTTGCCGGCGTTATATCCTCAGCAGTGCCGTCATTGCCGTAATTAAGGTGAGTTAATGGCTGCCCAAAGCTGTGCAAATATAGGTGTGAAGAGCGTGGATTTTAAATAGTTTAAACCTGCGGAACCGCCTGTACCTTGCGACTGACCTATAGTGCGTTCAACGAGTTTCGCATGACGATAGCGCCATTCTTGTAGCAGCGAATCCAGGTCTAACAGCTGGTTTAGTAACAGGGCTTCGCAAGAATACTGCTCTAAAATATCCCGGAAGATATCCTTCTCTTCTTTGTTTAACTCGCCTGAGCCGAGGAGTTGTGTACGTACAACTTCCCATAATGAGGCTGGCAGAAGAATTGCCGCTAATCTTTCTTGTATCACATCGTCATGTTCATATTGTTGAAGTTTTTTGCTGTTTGCCTTTCCTAAAAGCGCTTCAATTGCATCAAACTGATATGACTGGAAACCGCTTGCGCCGCCCAGATAACCGCGAAATTGCTGAAACTCATGGAACTTCAGCGTGTCGATGACAGCTATTTGATTTACCATCGTTCGGGTGATGGTATTTATGCGAATCATGCTGCTGATTGACTCAGGTATTTCTCCTTTTTTGATTAAATTAATGACATGATGAATTTCATTAATTAATTGCTTAAACCATAATTCATAGGTTTGATGCGTAATAATGAAAAGGTTCTCATTGCGCTGTTCGCTGTGAGGTGATTTTGGTTGTTGCAGAGATAATAACTCATGTAATTTAAGATAACTTGAATAGTCCATAATAAATTATATGAATACTTCCCGCTTGCGATAACTTCAAACGGTCTGATTCTTGCAGATAAGTCGCAGGTTTATGTCCGGATTTTCTGCCGTCTGATGACTGCGGATTGAATGCCATTCACCGTCCACACCTTATTACCCGCGAGTTTTAAGCCCAAACCATGATTTAGGATTTATGAGCCACGCGCTTACCTGTTTTGGTCATCCCGCCAGTCGTCAAAGCAATCTTTCAGCATTCACCCATTGATTAAGGGTTAATATTTATCAGTATCATGGGTTAATATAGTCTGATACAGACATGGTTTTATTGCTAATCATGAAAAGGGAAAGAGCAGAGGTTTGCTGGGCAGCGCATCCCCGGTTAAATCCGGTAACTGTAGAGAAATAAAATAATGCCCCGGAAATATACCTTCAGGTAATTGAATTAACTCTGTCACAGAAGCCTGCCTGCGTTCAGTAATAGGGTTGCAGGGGTCTGCCATTCCCCAGAAACAGCGGTGGTTATCCATCAGTCCTCCGTCGTGCAGTTTATCAATAGAAGGTATATCCACAAATAAATGTTGTACGCCAAGCTGAAGTACCCTCTCCATTGCCTGATGGCTAAAATAGGGAGCACCATTGCCGTCAGGCAGCCAGGATTTATCATCCGTTGTAATAACCAGCGCCTGAAGATAATCTGAACCTAGCGGGGTCAGCGCATGGTTAATTGCCTCTTCAGTAATAATCCAGTCATTATCTTCAGCGTGGGTGTTGTAGCGGTCTTTCATTTTTGATACCCGTTCTAACGAAACGTGAATCAAAGTGGCAGCCATAAAAAGAGGCATGCTGAGATCAGCTACGTTATGTATTTCAGGCAAAATATGACCGATGCATTCAGTATGGGTGCCGTGACAATGTGGAACGAAACTAATAAGCGAAGCGTTACAGGCACCGCCGGAAGTTACTCTGGCCTGACTATTCTCATATTTTAAGGGAGCTTCATAAGCCGGTGCAATGCCATAAAGATTGACAGCGTTATCTGCAAAACAGAGCTGCGCAGAGAGTTTAATCGACTCCTGATGGTGAATTATATGGGTACGTCCACGATAAACTATTTCAATTCGGGTCATCGGAAATATTCCTCCAAATCTTTCTCAATACATTATGTCAGGGATCTTTACACCGCAAAGTGCAGAGCCGGATCGTGGATAGTGATTTCAGAACGCAGTCCGGGAAAGTTTTCTATAGGTATGCACAAGTGTATCCAGCAAACGGGCAAACGTCGGGGCATCTGTTGAAGGTGCCATGATAGTCGCGCGCCACCAACGGCGGTTATCAACAAATGAAGATGCCAGATGAAAGATTCCTTGCTGCATCAGCTCGTTGCGCACAGCGATGTGTAACCGGTCACTGTCCGGACCTGGTGTATCGGCATATCGGAAGCAGACAAGATTGCTTTCCGGCTCACAAAGTCCCTCAAACTCTTTTCGTGCCAGGATCATTTGCCAGAACCTGCGTGCTGCCCGATGGCGGCTATGGACATACTCTGCCAGGCCCGCTTCTCCTCTGTGCGCCAGATTAAGAAAGACCTTAAGACCAAGTTCTGCCTTAGACCCTTCGATGGTGTAGTGCATCAGATCCGGACCGGGACGGTGTTCGTCGAAAAACAGGTAATCGGCATTGTGCTGGAATGCCTGGCTTAAGTCTGCACGGGCGCGAACAAGCACGGCAGCGGCAAGTGTTGAGGTCCGCAGCATTTTATGCGCATCCCAGGTGATTGAATCTGCCTGAGCGATACCCTGCAGGTGGTGGCGTAACTCGGGAACGAGTAAGGCAGATCCTCCATGAGCCGCGTCGACATGCAGCCAGATACCTTCGTGATGGCAGGCGCTGGCGATTTCTTCCAGGGGGTCGAATAAGCCGGTTGGTGCTGCGCAGGCATTGGCGACAACGGCCATCACTGTGCGGCCAGCACGATGATGCGCCTTGATGCTCTCGCTAACCTGCGCACCGGCAACGCGTCCAAAGCGATCACAAGGCAGTGCGTGTACTGCGCGACTGCCAAGGCCAAGAATGGCAGCCGCCCGTGAGACGGAGACATGGGCGTTTGCCGGCGCGAGAATAATCACATTTTGCGGCATTCCATGCTGCCATACATCGGGAAAAATATGATGACGGGCCACCAGAAGGGCTGTGAGGTTCGCCAGCGAACCGCCATGAACAAGGATCGCGCCGGAGTCTTCGGGGGACCAGCCCACTTTTCCGAGCATCCACTCGGTGACCACCAGTTCGGCCGCTACCCCGGCGGCGCCCATCTCGAATAAAGACATGGCATTGTTGCTTACGCCATGCACCAGGTCGGCAATGGCGGAACCGATATCGGGAACCGCGCATTGGTGAGACATATAACCGGGATGGTGGAGCCGCGTTCCCTGATCCAGATACGCCTTAATGAATGCGGCTAATGTGCTGTCCGTCATTCCGCCAGCTTTAATGGACGTGCGCATGTTCAAGTCATTAATCAGCTTCTGCGGTGGAGTTTGTTTTAATACGGTTACTTCACCCTGCTGGGAGTCCTGGACATAGTCGTCCAGCACTTTGGCCACTGCGAGTACGGCATCAGCGAACTCACCTGCCCGCCAGCCGTGGTATCCCTCCTTGTGCATCATGCTACGCCCTCTTTCAACGTCGTCCGCGGGTTGCGCATCGTAATGCATCCCGGATGCACACCGAGTCCCATTGAGGCGTCAATAACGGCGCCATGCATGATGACAGCGGCGTCTGTCGTCAGCCACCACAGAATATCGGCGATTTCATCGGGGCGTATGAGCCGCCCCTTCGGGAGTTGAGCAATAAGTTCATCCGCTGATGCAGACGATAGAGGATCCAGCGTGCTTTGACGGAACATCGGCGTGTCAACAGCCCCGGGACAAACACAAAATACCTCGACGGGATCATGAACAAGTTCCGCCGCCCATTGCCTTGTCAGGAAGGCGATTGCCGCTTTGGTCATGCCGTCTGTATCCCTAAACCCCGGAAAGGCTGCTATTCCACCATCAACGCTTGAGAGCATGAGGATTTTCCCGTAGCCGCGTTTCAACATCCCTGGGAGAAACTGCCTGGTGAGCCAAAGTGGCCCCAGACAGTTGACTTGCGTGAATAATGCGTCCTGCTGATGCCGTTCTTCTATGCCAGCAAGCTCTACGGTTTTGGTTCCTAAAGCCGCGTTGTTTACAAGGATGTCGATTTCTGCGGGAATAGCGTCAACAAGCTGCAAAAGGCTTTCCCAACTGCCCTGATCGTAAGGTAAAGCTTGGGGGGGAATAGAAACAAGGGAAGACAAGGCGTTAATAAGTTCAAGCGCCCGATCCTCACCCCGATGATAGGTAAACCACACCTGATCACCTCTGCTGGCGAAGGCCCGGACTGTTGCAGCACCAATACCGCTGGAACCACCCGTAATTAAAATATTCCGGCTTTTTCCCGGCGTTGACGTTTCCGCATTCATCAGTTCAACTCCTCACAGCATAAAGTATCCGTTCTAATCAATGAAGCCTGATATTATTGTTTTGTATCTCTATCACCTGAGAAACTATTATGATTTATCGGGTTCAGCGTTTTTAACGCGGCATCAGACTCTAAAATAACCTGACTATCCCTTTAATATCAATTGAGTAGTTATGTTACAGTTTAATAAACTGGGTGGTTAATTATATTTTCTGTAAAAGAGTTACCGGTGTTAGACGACCTGAAAAAGAATTATTAAAGTGCGGGTTAATTAAATCTATATATAAGCGTAGAGTAATCACGAAAATACGCAAGAATTATGCTTATTTATGCAGATGTTCTGTGCATCGCTATGATTTAATATATAAATATCAGATATTGACCCGGGGATTTAACAGTACAGGTTGTTCTAAGACGGCAGGTACTGCGCAGAAAAAGTCTCTTTGTATAGAATAATTTCCGTCTTCCAGGTAGCCCGGCAACATCCCTGTTATCGGCTGCCGTTATTGTCTGTCACCCGCTGCGCGGGCTGTCACACCGGTCAGCATCTGCGGACCGGTGATAGTCAATCATATGCAGAACGGCGGTGATCAGAAATTATATTGCACACCAATGCGGAAACGGGTCTGACGTTCATCCGTCGTTTTACGCACGGAAACATCACCAACCTGTACGTAAGGTGTCCATTGTTTATTTATATTATAAGCCACTTTCAAATCCTGCTCATAATCCCACTTATCATTATCATACAGGATCTGATCACTGTGTTTATAAATATAGTTATATTCAAACCGCCAGTCGGCAATTTTATAACCCAGCCAGATTTCACCGCGGTTTGTTTTGCGATCTTCGGTGTTTTCTTTGGTATAACGGGTATACTCGTAGCGGTAACGCGCATTGAAATAAACGCCGCTGTCAAATGTATATCCGGCGGTTAAGAAGGGTTTATAAATACTGCTGTCAGAACTGGATTCCAGCGTAAATCCGGGTTGAATAAACACGGCCGGCGTGACTTTGTACTGATAGCTGATGGTGCTTTCCGTGCCGTTATCAACCAGATTATTAAAGGGTTTATTTTCATTATCCCCGCCTGATTTCCATTTGGCTTCCAGCGAGAACCCGAACCCGTTGGCGAAGCGGTGCGAAACCATCGCCCTGTCTTTATGTTGTTTACTGTCATCGAGCCATTCATGACGAAGGTCAATAGTGACGGCCTGGCTGCTGGCACTGGCCAGCAGTAAGCCGCAGATCATCAGTCTGCTATTTTTCATTTTTATAAATCCCAGAGATATTGAGTAGTGTTATTTTAAGTTAAAGGTTCACTCTTAATGACGCTGCTTTATTTGTTTTTCAAAAAGTCAGCGTAATTAAATCCACCGTCAGAAAGACGGGTTATCGGATCCGGTAGCCGCAGGGAAATATAATCTCCCGGTATAATTTCCTGATGTTTTATATTCACCGTTTTATGATCAGTGTAAAAATAACTACTGTCATCCACATTGCCGGTGACGGCATCGTCATACTTCCCTGCCGTGGTTCGCAGCGAAATGTTGTCCCTGAAGGTGCCCTGCTTGTCAGCCGTGGTGTACGGTGATGGCCGGAACAGGAAATTGAAGCGTTTGTTATCGACAGCGCGGTTATGTCCGATAACCAGCGCGCCCGGATTGAAGTTGTCGGTAAAACCGTCCATACCGTTGCCAACTGCAACGTTGTGGCGCACCACATGGCCGACCGGTAACCCTTCGCCACCCAGTTTGAAACCATTGCTGCCATTGTTCACCGACAAGCTGTTCTCAATCGTCACACTGCCGTTCGGGCCGTCTTCGATTTTGTTGAACAGGTCGAAACCGTCGTCGATGTTGTCGTGGGAATAACAATTGATCAGACGGTTGCCCTCGCCCACGCGCATTTTGACGGCAAATCCGTCGGCGTTTTTGCGCCCCGGATCCTGATTTCCCCAGGATTCAGAATTGCTGATGAGATTGTGGCTGGCCCACAGAGCCCGCCCGATGCCGTCCGGCGATGCCACCCAGATGCCGGTATCATCGGCATGATGCGCCTTAATGCGGTCGAGATGGTTATAGCTTCCGGCAACATGAAAACTTTTTTGCGTGACGGTAATCCCCTGAATATTCCAGTAGCTGGCATTCAGTTTCAGGCCATTAAACACCACGTTGTCGCCTTGCGTACGCAGCGTTTTCCGGTGGGTGTCGGTGCCGCTGGCGGTGGCCGGGATCACGCTTGCCGGGTAGTCACCCTCACTCAGCCAGAGCGTGCCGCCCGGTGCTAAAAGATTTACCGCACTGTCAAAATCCAGCGGATGTTCAGCCGAACCGTCATTATCTGCCGTACCAGCCGGAGAAACATACAACTCGTCAGGATTGCTGACCAGCGCCATACGCACCGGGAATTCCTGTGTCACTTGTTTACCGTCCGCCGGTATGTAGGTGATCTTGAGCATCGTTACCGGTTGTTCAGCATGTAGCGGAACCGTCACCACTTCACCACCGCGCACCGCTTTTTGCGGCAACAACGGTTTGTCATTCTGTTCAATCTTAACCCGTCCGTCGCCGTTAGTGCGTAACTGGAACACACTGTCGCGGCGGGCAATGAGCGGCGATGACATCACCTCAATACGCGCATTCAGTGACGGCGTCACATATGGCGCAGAGGGCTGTATATGCGCCTCGCTGAGCGTGAGTCGGGCATGATCTACCGTAATTTTCGCATTCCGCGAGGCGAAGAAACCGACGTAATATCCGGCTTTGTCCAGTTGTGTCACGCTGTCTGCATGCTGCACGGATTTGCTGACCCACTGATCGCTGCCCTGTGGCGCATAAGCGACAATGAAACCGTTGTCCGTGCGGGTCAGTCGCAGCGAGAAACGGGCAGGTGTACTCAGCGGATGATAACTTTCTCGCACAATGCCGATGCCGGTATTTCCCCAGGGTTGCTGTACACCCTGCCGGGCAATCAGTGCCAGTACCGGCGGTTTATCGCCAGTGGCCATTATGCTGTTCATCACCATATTTGACGCGGCCGGCAGCTCTTCAATACCCGGTTTAGTCACCGGTTCACGCGGATTGCCCAGAATATCGCGTACCAGTAATCCTGCCCCTTCCTGTCCGGCCGGTTTTGCGCCATTTTCCGGTCCGAACTGATTGAGCGTGATTTCCGCTTCAAGCTGAAAATTCACGTCCGCCGGCAATCGGGTATAGAAATAGGTTAAACCATCGTGGCTGTTACCGACTTTGCCGCCACGGCTTTCAAGGCTGAAAGGCGTACTGAGCAGAGTGCCTGTCGCTGGCACAGGTTTACCGTCTGCCAGTAAAGTTTCATTCATGCCGATTTTCTCCGGCAGAACGTTGGTAGCGAAATTGACGTCAGTTGACTGGCCAAAAGTCGTGCTGTGCCAGACCAGTTTACCGCTGTCTGGCAGTGCGGCAGCCAGACTTTGTGCGCTTATCCCGAGGGCGAGCGCGGTAACAACAAATTTTGATGCCCACATAATCGTTCTTATCCTCAAAACGAAAGGGGTCGCTGGCCGGTGACCCGGCCAGTCGGGAAAGAAAAAAGTAGATTTAAATCAGGAGCTAAGGTTGTTGCGTGGTGCTCACCATCGGTTTGGGTTCAGTGAGTTCAACGGCGGGTGTATCGAAAATTTTGCGGCAAACCACACTGTTGCCCCAGCACTGTTCATACGGATAACCGATCAGTTCTTCCATCACTGCCCGCACTTCCGGTTGTACCTCGCTGATCTGCCCGCCCGCTTTAATACGTGCCACTTCGCCCAGCACCACAAGATGGGTTTTGCGGTTCAGTTTCATCTGATTACTGAACACGATAGCCATCAGCGCCAGCGCAATAACACCGATACAGAACACCAGCGCAATTGCCATCACCGCACTTTCAGGCTGGGTGTGAGATTTAGACTGGAACCCGTAGAAGCTCAGAATGGCGCCCATCACGAAAACAATCACTGAGCGCATCAGCTTGCCGGAGAAAGTCATTGCACCGGCGTAAATCCCCTCGCGGCGACGGCCGGTAAAGGCTTCATCTATATCCGCCAGGAAGGTGTAAACCGTCCACGGAATGTAATATACGCCGCCGGTACCGATACCGAAGATCACGGTGATTGTCAGCATGGCGGCTGTCGCGTACTGCTGCGGCAAATGCAGGAAGTGAAGCAGGCTGTAGCAAGTTACTGAGAAAATTACGATGCCCAGCGCCAGGATGTAAGGCTTGCTGAACCCGTGTTTCACACAGATACCAATAAATATTGCCGTAGAGAACAGTTGCAGCAGTGAGTTCAGGCTGCTCAGACCGGCAACCATCGCCGGGTCATACTGCAGCACGAAAATGATGAAGTAGGTGAAGACGGAAGCGAACAGCCATTCTGCCCCGAAACCACACAGATACATGCCCAGATGCTTGCGGAACACGCGCAGGTGGAATGTTGACTTCATGTCGCGCACCAGCGTCAGCATGGTTTTGCCAAGGGTCATTTTCTTCTCATCGACGGGAGTGGTCTCTTCTGTCGGGCGTTCCCAGGAGGAGAGATACAACATGCCGATGGCGATAAACAGGATCACCCCATACGTCAGGGCGGTGAAGAAGAAGGGCTGCGCGGAGTCCTTACCGTAAATCAGGATGAACTGACCAGGGATGAAGGCCGCAAGGAAGTTAGCGACTTTACCGAAAATAGCTTTATAGCCAGTCAGTTTTGAGCGGGCAGAGAAATCGGTGGTCATTTCTGTCGCGAGCGTTTCATACGGCACCATCACCGAGGTGTAGATCAGCTCGAACATGACGTAAGTGGACAGGTAATACCAGAATCCGAAACCTTCTACCCACAGCAGCGGATAGAACATCATCAGCGGCACGCCCAGTAAAATGAAGAAGCGGCGGCGGCCAAAGCGTTTACCAAGCCGCGTTTTGCCAAAGTTATCCGAGAGATAGCCCATCAGCGGGTTACTGATGGCATCAATGATGCTGGCGACGGAGAAGATCGCCGAAGCCTGTAACAGCGTCAGGCCGCAAAACGTGGTGTAGAAATACAGCAGCCAGATCCCGGCGATGGCCAGTGCGCCGCTGCCCAACAGATTTCCACCGCCGTACGCCAGCTGATGTTTAAATAAAATAGGTTTTTCTGTGTTCATACGTTATCCGCCCAGAGAGGTTTTTATAAAATGAACCGTTGTTTCGTTTTTATAGAGATGACGTTTTATATAGGCGGGATGAATGAATAGATGTGAATAACATCACATTTAAATCAGCAGGGGGCAGTTGGCGATAAGATTTTGCGATACGTGTAACATTCCTCGCCATCAAAAATACACAATTGGCGAGATACTTCGAAGTGCATTAGTTTTAAACAAAATAATTAACTGACTATTACTTTATGAAACTGACACTTAACCTCTGCGGTAATGTGACATCAGGGGTGAAATTTTCAGTGAAGGTGATGCATAAACGCTGGAAATACGGAGGAAAAGGCCGGTCCCTGGCCCCGGAGCTTGCTACAGCGGGTAATTTACCGTGAAGTCTGAGGTCAGGCTTTCAGTAACGACGCTGTGCTCTCATGTAATTCATCGAGCAAGGTATAACGCTTGCGGTACTCAGAACGTTTCTTACTGGCAATCTCTTCCATGGGCTTGCGCGGCAGTTCCAGCGGTACCTGATATAAAGCTGAAGATGCGGGCGTGGCGCTGATGGAATCCCAGAATTCGTTATAACTGGCGACGAACACATTTTTCTTGCGGTGACGGTAGCGCAGACTGCGGAACACATGGCCGGTGTCGCTGACCGCAAGAATACGCTGTACACCGGTTTCGGCGGCGACACGTTGCAGGCTTTCCAGAAGCAGTCGCTTCGGGAACAATCCGTAACAGGATTTGGTCGCCTGTTTAATCACTTCATGCGCCGTAGAACGATGCGCCCCCTGAAATCCGCCGATAATCAATGTCGCCCCTTCCGGGCGTTGCACAATGCTGAACGTCAGGGCCGCAAGCAGGATGTCCTCCATATAAAGGAACATATTGGCTTCGCCTTCGCGCTCAGATTTGCCGATGGAACCGAGTACCACACGGAAAGCTTCGCCGTCTTTGCCCGTGAACCGGGTGATGGTATTGCCACCCGCACTCAGAAAGGTCTTGCGCAGGCGGGTGTTTTCCAGGTTTTTGACGAATTCGTAGTGATCAACCAGTGCGTCAGCACGCCCGGCAGAATGTAAACCGAGATGCAGGTACGGTTTGTGAATTTTACTCGGGAGTTTGGTCTGCACAGAAAAGGCTTCCTGCCAGACTGCTTCCGCCGCCATTTTGTTCAGCACTTTCAGGGTATCGAGCGGATGCAGCAAGGTGCGCACGGCGTACTTGACCCGGAACATCCGGTCGCGCCACAGGTTGTCCGGTACGCACGCCCCGCTCAGAAGATCGATAAACAAACTGAGTCCGCTGGTTTTTTTTAAGGATGGTTCAACGGGAAACGTTTCGCTGTGGGATTCGGTTTCATTGAGAGGAATGTGTTCCATGATCTATTTCCGATGCCTGAAATAATCACGGTATCACCGGGTTTTTAAACACCTTTACAACGCGGTTTTAAAGAGAAGCGAGGTAGTAGCAATAAGTGCAGGTTGTTTAGCTGTCGTTTACATTATCCTGACATTATCCCTTCTGCCTCTTCATCCGAAGATCATCCCCCCTCTTTGCAGCACATTTTCCGCTCAGAAAGACTTTGCGGCTGAGTTAAGCGTTGAATAATCATTCATTTGAATGATGAGTTTTCGGTTTTGAGACCTCGCGCAGGCATTGTGAGCCCGTTTTTGTTTTACTCAGAGATGTGGGTAAATGTTACGAAAATGAATTCGTAATAAACATTCAGCGGTTCGTGTAAGGAAACTTTGATGAAAATTATTACTACTTTTTGCCTCGCCAGCTTTTTTTCTGTCAGCTCGTTTGCCCTGACCGGCAATGATGCAACCACCAAACCAGACCTTTACTACTTAAAAAATGATCAGGCGATTAACAGCCTGGCGCTGCTGCCGCCGCCACCTGCGGTGGGCAGTATCGCTTTCCTAAACGATCAGGCCATGTATGAACAGGGACGTCTGCTGCGCTCAACTGAACGTGGCAAACTGGCTGCCGAAGATGCCAACCTGAGTGCCGGTGGCGTCGCGAACGCTTTCTCGGGCGCATTCGGTTCGCCGATCACCGCTAAAGACACACCGGAATTGCACAAACTGCTGACCAATATGATTGAAGATGCAGGTGACCTTGCGACACGTTCTGCTAAAGAAAAGTACATGCGCATCCGCCCGTTTGCCTTCTATGGTGTGCCGACCTGTAATACCACTGAGCAGGATAAGCTGTCTAAAAACGGTTCGTATCCTTCCGGGCACACTTCTATTGGCTGGGCTACGGCGCTGGTACTCACAGAAATTAACCCGCAGCGCCAGGATCAAATCCTGCAACGTGGTTTCGATTTAGGACAAAGCCGTGTGATTTGTGGCTACCACTGGCAAAGTGATGTCGATGCGGCCCGTATCGTGGGCTCCGCTGTGGTCGCTACCTTGCATACGAATTCGGCTTTCCAGCAACAGTTGCAAAAAGCCAAAGAAGAGTTTGCGAAACAGCATCCGTAAATATTGCTGGCCTCCCCGGCCTGGTCTTCGTAAAAGTCGGGGAGTCTGTAATGCCACATTTCTCATTGATACTAAATTTCTGAAAATTGCTTTTTTGCAACGGTCACTAATTGTTAACTCCCCTTCGCAGGCATAACGTCACTCCTCATTTTAAAAAGGAGTTTCATTATGGCTAACTCCGCATATCTCTGGCTATACGATGCAAATGGCGCACTACTTTATGGCGGTTCTGAGGTTTTAAGCCGTGAAGGCGCGATCGAGATCCAAAGCTTCACGCATGGTCTTTCCGTACCCTTCGATGGCAATACCGGTCGGCTGACATCTACCCGTATTCATCAAACCATGGGACTTGTAAAAGAGTTCGATAAATCACTCCCTACCTATACCGTGCCGTCGCCACCAGCGAAAAGCTGCAAAAGGCGGTGATTAAATGGTATCGCATTAATGCGGCTGGTATGGAGGAAGAGTTTTTGAATATGACAATGGAAGGCGTGCGTATACTTAACATCAATCCTCATATGCACAATTTCAAACACGCTGACGGACAGGCCAGTATGCCCACGGAGTCCATTGGCCTTGGGTATCAGAAAATTACATGGTTGTACCTAGACGGACATATCAGTTTTACCGATCAGTGGAACTCCAGCATTTACGCATAAACGGGGACAGGGATGATTTCATGCAAAGTGGATTTTAATCGTCTTTATGAGGGCGGAAAAATTGCAAAACTTTATTGTGCTGGTGTGGGGATCTTCCCTGTATTTTCAGGCTTATTCCCGCATACAAACAGAATAGGTTGTGGAGGTAATGAAAATGGGCCAATTCCGACGGGTAAATACTGGATTGTTGACCGCCCCAGAGGGGGAGTGAGGTCGAGATTAAAGGAGTACGAAAAGCATATTCGCACAGGTAATGATTACTCATCTTGGTTTGCTCTGTATCGCCAAGATGGTTTGATTGATGATTCAACTTATATCGGCGAGACCTTGCGCAAAAGTTTCCGTTTGCATCCATTGCGTCCGGATGGTACCGGCGTATCAGATGGGTGTTTAACATTCATGTATCATGCGGATTTTGACACGCTCAGAAGCGCGTTGTTGAATTCGCACACTAGAGACATCCCAATCATACATCTTAAGGCATATGGAGAAATCGAAGTTACGGGGGATATGAATGCGCCATGCCTTATTCTGTAAGATAGCAGTGCGGCTGGCGCTTTTTATTTTTATAGATTACTACCTGCTGTCGCCCTTCCCCGGCTGGCTGATTGATTATGAATACATCAAATCGATAGCCATCGCGGATTATTTTGATCAACTGATGAAACCAGATTACGGAGCCCCCCCATGGCCTGGACTGCAGGATGATATTTTTGTCGTGTTGCTCTCCGTCACAGGATTAATCCCAACCTTGTTGATAATGGTTATGATTGAGACAATTGTGAAGGCAGGCATTAAGGTCATTAAACGTAAAAATATAAAGTAAACCCGGCTGATGCCGGGTTTTTCTGTTCAGGGAATTAAAGACCCCGATGCCTTATTATTCTCAACAAACTCAAACGCCAGACGCAGTTGTTCGGCGTTGGGGTTTCCCGGCAGCAGATGAATGGATTCTCCGGGCTGGAGGGTGCGTTCAATCAGACGGGAAAGCTGTTTCTCATCATGAATATCCACCTGCAATTGCGCCAGACTGACCGGCAGATCTAATACCTTGTACAGCGCGGTTAACTGCTGCACCACTTCCGGCTGGTTGAGTAGCGCGCTTTGTACCAGGATGCCGTAAGCGACTTTAGTGCCGTGCAGAAACGCGTCAGTTTGTGGCAACGCAGTCAGGCCGTTATGTACCGAATGTGCTGCTGCGATGCGCGTATAGCGGTCGCCCAGGCCGCCCACCAATCCGCCACCCGCAATGATGGCATCGAGCACATTGAGGAACGGTGGCGTCAGTTGGCTATCGTCTTGTGCCTGTAAGGCCGCTTCGCTTTCATTAAGCAACACGTCGCGGATAGTCAGCGCGGTATTCAGACCAAGCTGTACGGTTAACGGCAGTTTTTCCAGCTGCGGACTGAGCACCACCGCTTCATACCATTTCGCCAGCGTATCGCCTATCCCAGCCAGCAGATATTCTTTCGGCGCCCGCAAAATGATACGCGGCTCGACCAGCACCAGATGGTTGGCATCATTGAAAATTTCGTAACGCAGCGCCTGACCTTCATCGTTATACCACACTGACAACGGCGTCCATGCCGCACAGGTCGCTGCAATCGTCGGGATCGCCACCACCGGCAAGCCGAGCCGGCGCGCCACAACTTTGGCGGTATCCAGTACTGCGCCGCCGCCGATGCCGATCACCACCTGACGGTCATTGCCGCCGGTATCCGCAATACGCTGTACTTCGGTTTCGCTGCAATGCGCCTTGAACAACACGTGTTTCGCCTGTGAGGCGGTAAAGGCTTCCGGCAGGAAATCCTGAGCGGCGGTTAAGGCGCGCTCACCGTAAATCCACAGTGCCTTGTCCAGTTGTTCCGGCGAATAAAACTGCGCCAGCCGGTCTATGGCGCCGGGGAAAGAAAAGTAGTTGGCGGGGCCGGGCACCACGCGAATATCAGTATCACTCATGGGAAATCCTTAATTTAGAGGCTGTTAACATCCTACGCCCGGCCATCCGGATGGCTAATACTCTTTGGCATTAACTTATGCCTTTTCGTTCGTTGCCATTCATTCCCGGGTCATTAAAACTCGGGTAATCAATTCATTAACTCACTATAAAAGCCTGAATAAGGGCTGTCATGAATTGTCCTCCCGTTTAAATGATGATTAACCACACAGGGTAATAACCATGAAACTGTTCTCCGCGTCGTTACTGGCGTTAAGTCTGTTCTCCGTTTTTCCTTCTTTTGCGGCAGAAACCGCGCCGGTACCGAAAGCTATCGCCGATCACCAGGGGCCGGTGCGCATTGCCGTGATCCGCAATTTAGGGTCTGACGATAACACTACGCAGTTTTTGTCCGGTGTTATTCAGGAAGGCCGCAAGCTGGGCTTCCAGGTCAGTACTTTCCTCAGTAATGGTGACGATGCGAAATTTCAGGACTTCGTGAATCAGGCCATCAGTCAGAAATACGACGGCATTATTTTGTCACAGGGGCGCGACCCGTATTCCACCGATTTGCTGAAACGCATTACGGCCAGCGGCATCGCGGTATCCGTGTTTGATACCGCCGTGAACGGTAATATTCCCGGTGTGACCGTGACCCAACAGGATGACGCCTCGCTCACCGATCTTTCTGTCGGGCAACTGGTGAAAGATTTCAACGGCAAAGCCAATATCGTCAAACTGTGGGTGGCCGGTTTCCCGCCGATGGAACGTCGTCAGGATGCCTATAAAAAAGTATTAGCCGCCCATCCTGGCATTCATGAGCTGGAATCTGTCGGTGCTGTGTCGTCGGATGTTCAGGGCGATACCGCCAATAAAATCGGCGCGCTGCTGGCGAAATACCCGAAAGGGAAAATCGACGCGATCTGGGGAACCTGGGATGCCTTTAGTCAGGGCGCATATAAAGCCTTACAGGAGAATGGCCGCACTGAAATCAAACTCTACAGTATCGATATTTCCAATCAGGATATCGGCCTGATGCGCGCGGCCAACAGCCCGTGGAAACTGAGCGTGGCGGTGGATCCGAAACTGATCGGCGCGATAAACCTGCGTCTGGTTGCCAACAAGATTGCCGGTGAGAAAACCCCTGAGACGTATGAATTCAAAGCGGCGGCTATCCCGCAGGCATTGCTGACAAGCAACCCTGATGCTGTGAACGTGGCATCGCTGGCGAAAGTGATCCCCGGCTGGGGCAAATCTGATGATTTCATCGCGCCGTGGTTCGCCACTCTTGAAGCGCAGCACAAAAAATAAGGCCGGATGATGACAATGCAATCTCTCCCGACGCCGGAATACAGTCGTAATATGCGGCTGATCGGCCACAGCGATCAGGGTGGAAAACCCGATGGCGTCCAGGTAATGGTTCATCGCGGTTACGCCTATATCGGCCACATGGTCTCGCAGGGTTTCTCCATTGTGGATGTGCGGGACCCGAAAAAACCGCGCTCCGCCGGTTTTGTCCCTGCGCCGCCGGGCACCTGGAATGTGCATTTACAGGCACATGACGATTTGCTGCTGGTGATCAATGCCCGCGATTTGTTCGCGGATGTCCGCTTTGCCGATGAAAAGGTTTATTACACACGTTCCGTCAGCGAAACGGTTCAGGGTACGCAACAGCGTGGCTGGAGTGCCGGTGTGCGTATCTTTGATATTTCGGTGCCCGATCAGCCAAAAGAAATCAGCTTTCTCGGTCTGGATGGCATCGGTGTACACCGCATCTGGTATGTCGGCGGGCGCTGGGCGTACGTTTCAGCCCTGATTGATGGCTACAGTGATTACATCTTCCTGACTATCGATCTGGCTGACCCGCGTAATCCGCAGGTCGCCGGGCGCTGGTGGTTGCCGGGCATGCATACCGCAGGCGGTGAAACGCCGGACTGGCCGGAAGGTAAACGTTATGCGCTGCACCATGCCATTATCAGCGGAGATATAGCCTACGCCAGCTGGCGTGACGGTGGCCTGACGTTGCTGGATATCAAAGACCGCAGCGCGCCGCAGCTGATTTCGCATCGCAACTGGAGCCCGCCCTTTGGCGGCGGCACGCATACCGCGCTGCCGTTGCCGGACCGGGATTTGCTGGTCGTACTCGACGAAGCGGTGCTGGATAATCAGGAAGATGGCGAAAAGCTGATCTGGCTGTTTGACGTGCGCGAGCCGTCGAATCCGGTGAGTATTTCGACCTTCCCGCAGCCCGGAGAACGGGATTATGTCAGCAAAGGCGCGCATTTCGGACCGCATAATCTGCATGAAAACCGGCCGGGCAGCTTTATCAGTTCAACGCTGATTTTCGCGACCTACCAGAATGCGGGTGTACGTGCGTACGACATCAGCAATCCGTACCAGCCGAAAGAAACCGGTGCGCTGGTGCCTGCTGCGCCCGCCACCATGATGGATAAACGGCCTGGCAGGCCGCAGGTGATTCAGTCCTGCGACGTGTTTGTCGATGCGCAGGGGATTATCTACAGCACCGACTATAACGGCGGATTATCCATTATCGAATACC
Source organism: Rahnella perminowiae (assembly GCF_019049695.1). Lineage (NCBI taxonomy): Bacteria > Pseudomonadati > Pseudomonadota > Gammaproteobacteria > Enterobacterales > Yersiniaceae > Rahnella > Rahnella perminowiae. The sequence continues at coordinate 33,685 of NZ_JAFMOT010000168.1, read as the reverse complement.
TCGGTTGATCCCCTGCCCGCGCCGGAACTTATCGGGTTTCAGGCGCGGGCGTTTTTGTTTTTCCCGTCACTGACTTTCCGGGGCTGAGGACCAGCCACACCGCCACGCAAATCAGAATGCCGCCCGCGAAAAAACCTTCCGATAGCTTTTCATTAAGCAGCAGATAACCCCACAGAATACCGAACGGTGGGATCAGAAAAGTCACCGTCATGCTGCGCAGCGGGCCGATATCGGCTATCAGACGGAAATACAAGATGTACGCCCATGCCGTGCAGATAAAACCGACCGCCAGCACACAGAGCCAGACCAGTGGCTGCGCCCAGCTGACCGGCGCTTCGGTTGCTGAGGTATAGAGGAAAAAAGGTAACAGGAACAGCGTCGCGCCGAGCTGACTACCGGTCGCCACCAGTTTGGGATCCAGCCCGCCACGTTCGGTGATCCAGCGGCGTGTCAGGAAACCGGCCACCGCATAACAGCCGGTCGCCACCAGGCAGGCGATGACGCCCGCCAGTAATTGCGGCACCGATTCCGCGCTGCCGGTGGTGGTCAGCAAGGTAATGCCGAACAGGCCAGTCAGCACGCCGAACGCTTTTTTGAGCGTCACGGTTTCATGAAAGAATAAACCGCCAAGCACGACACCCATCAGCGGCGTGGTGGCGTTGAGAATGGCGGAATACCCTGCGGGTAACCAACGTGCTGCCAGACAATACATCAGAAAAGGCAGACCGGAGTTGATCACTCCGAGCAGCAGCGAGCGGCCAAATTTATGCTGATAATTACGCGGCGTTCTCATGACCGCCAGGATCACTACCAGCCCGACAAACCCGAACAGTACCCGCAGAAACGCCGTATTGATGGCGCCGAACGCCGGGGCCGCCACCCGCATAAACAGAAAACTGCCACCCCAGATCGCCGCCAGCAGTAGCAGTCGGCAATAATCCCCACTTTTCATTCACATCCCCTATTGAATATTGTCTGATGTCTTGTTTTATTGATGCAGGCGAACAACTAAAACGTGTTAATCAGTGTAGTGAATGTTCAGCCCGAAAAACCCTCTTTTTCTTGCTTTGTTATTCAGGAAACTTGCCAGTGAATGCCGTTAAAAAACTAACGTCACCCCAGGGAATGAAATGATAGTGATATCTGGAGGGGGAAAAGCACACCTGAGGATAATTCCTGATGACGGATTTCTTACAAGCTGATTTTGACGTGCGTCTGGAATGGGGGGCGCAGGCGGTGGAGCATCTGGCGGCTAAGGCCGATTGTATTGTGATTATTGATGTGATGTCGTTTTCTACCTGCGTGAGTGTAGCGAATGAACGCGGTGGTGTGATATTCCCCTATCCATGGAAGGACGCCAGCGCGCAGCAATATGCTGCTGAGCGAAATGCACAGTGTGCGCAGTTTGACCGGCGTTTTCAGGGGCCGGGTTTTACCCTTTCGCCCTGCTCCCTTCAGGAGATGGCTACCGGAACGCGGCTGGTATTACCCTCGCCGAACGGATCGGCGCTGACGTTTAAAGCCAAAATACACAATGCGGCGATTTTCACCGCCTGCCTGCGCAATCTCAACGCGACTGCGCATGCCTGCGAAAAATATCAGCGCATTCTGGTGATCCCCGCCGGTGAAAAATGGCCGGACAACAGTCTTCGTCCGGCGCTTGAAGATCTGGTCGCTGCAGGGGGATTGATTTCACGTTTACAAAATCATCGGTGGTCAGCAGAAGCCCGCGCGGCAAAGGCGGTTTATCAAAACCTCACGCTGGAAGAACTTGCTGATTGCGGCTCCGCACGTGAACTCATACGACGAGATTTTTCTGCCGATGTCACGCTGTGTCTGCAGGAAGATGTCAGTGATTTCGCCTGTCAGTTACAGGGGGAGTTTTTTACTGCGGTCAGCTAAGCGTAAAAATCGCTCTTTTTGATCCTCCGTTGATCTATAACCCGGCTAAAGGTGTGTGATAGGTTTAATACTTATCATCTATCTTTTGCTGTGCCTTGCAGCGAGTGGTTTTTTTCCGGGACAGAACATAATGAGCCACAGTAAACCGGATGTGTCAGAGCATCCGCAGGAAGCGTCCGGCGTTAATTCCGGGATCTCCGTTATTGCTTTATTGGTTGCCGCCGCCTTTTTCATGGAGTTTATCGACGGTACGGTGATTGCCACGGCACTGCCGCAAATGGCGATTTCCTTCGGGGTGTCTGCTGTTGATCTCAACGCCGGGATGAGTGCCTATATGCTCACGCTGGCAGTGCTGATCCCCGCCAGCGGCTGGGCGGCGGAACGTTTTGGCGCCCGCAATGTTTTCACGTTTGCCCTCGCCGTCTTTACGCTGGCCTCGCTGTTTTGTGCCATGGCAAGCAGCGTCAGTGAATTCATCATTCTGCGTATTATTCAGGGGATCGGCGGTGCGCTGATGGTGCCTGTCGGGCGTCTTACGGTGCTGAAAACGACGCCGAAACCGCAGCTTATTAAAGCTATCGCTACCCTGACCTGGCCTGCGCTGGTGGCACCGATCCTCGGGCCGCCGCTTGGCGGATTTATCACTCATTACGCCTCATGGCACTGGATTTTCTATATCAATGTGCCGCTTGGGATTATCGCGATGATGCTGGCGTGGCGTCTGTTCCCGCAGGCGCCTTCCGCTGAGCCGAAGCATTTCGACAAGTCGGGGTTTGTGCTGACCGGGCTGGCGATGCTTTCGCTGGTGACTGGTCTGGAGCTGATCAGTCAGGACCACATTTTATGGACTGTTGCCATACTGTTGCTGGCGGCAGGTGTGGTGCTTTCGGTGCTGGCTATCCGGCATCTTTACCGCGCCCCCGCGCCGATGGTACACCTCGGGGCGATAGTCATTCCGACGTTTCGTATCTGTATGGGCGGCGGTTCGCTGTTTCGTGTGACCATCAGCGCCGTGCCTTTCCTGCTGCCGCTGATGTTGCAGGTCGGGTTTGGCATGGACCCCTTCCATGCTGGTTTGCTGGTGCTGGCGGTATTTGCCGGTAATCTGGCGATGAAACCGGCCACTACGCCGCTGATCCGTCGTTTTGGCTTCCGGCCGGTGCTGGTGATTAATGGCCTGCTGAGCGTTTTCTCCCTGTTGTTCTGTGCGTTCCTGACGCGGGGTACGCCGGACTGGCTGGTGATGTTATTGTTATTTCTCGGCGGCCTGAGCCGTTCGATGCAGTTTACCGGCATCAGCACGCTGGCGTTTTCCGATGTGCCTGCGAAACAAATGGCTGATGCCAACACCCTGTTCAGCACGGTGCTGCAACTGTCTGTCGGGCTTGGCATCACCGCCGGGGCGCTGGGCACACGTCTTGGTGAGCAACTGACCGGTCTGATGCACTGGGACGATATTCCGGGCATGAGTTTTAAAATTTCCTTTGTGGTTATTGCCGTGCTGACGCTGATTGGCTGGCTGGATATGCTGCGGCTTAAACCTGACGCGGGTTCATCCGTTTCAGGCAAAAAATGAACCGTTGCTCTATGATAACGTGTGTTAATTACCCCCTTTGGGAGAAACCGATGTTCACAGGATTAAGTGCTTTTCCTATTACACCGCTGACTGAAAAAGGTATTGATGAGAAATCCTTTGTCAGGCTGATGGAGCGCCTGGTTGCCGCCGGTGTGGATTCGATCGGTGCGCTCGGCTCGACGGGCAGTTATGCCTATCTGAAGCACAGTGAGCGCGACCGTGTTGCGCGGCTGGCGGTGGAACACGCCGGGGGTATTCCTGTGATGGTCAGTATCGGTTCAGTGCGCACTTCTGATGTGCTGCATCTGGCAGAAGATGCCCAGCGGGCCGGCGTCAGCGCGGTGCTACTGGCGCCGGTGTCGTATCAGAAACTCACCAGCGATGAAGTATTTACCTTGTATGAGACTGTCACCCGCCATCTTTCGGTGCCATTGTGTGTTTATGATAATCCGGGAACGACGAATTTCGATTTCACCGACGAGCTGTATGCGCGCATCGCACAATTACCGCATGTTGCCAGCATCAAAATTCCCGGACTTTCAGCCGATCCGCTCACCACGCGCCAACGCCTCGAACAACTGCGTCCGCTTGTTCCTTCTCATGTGACGCTTGGTGCCGCAGGCGATCTGGCGGCAGCTACTGTACTGACGCAAGGCGGTGATGTCTGGTATTCCGTGATTGCCGGATTGTTCCCGGAAATTCCGCTGGCGATCACCCGTGCGGCGCAAAAAGGCGATGCCCGGACGGCACAGGCATTGTCGGCACAGCTGGAACCACTCTGGGCATTATTCCGCCAGCACGGCAGCCTGCGCGTTGTCGCTGCCGCAGCGGAAATTCTGGGTATTGTTGCCGCACCCTGCCTGCCGTTACCGCTGCAGTCTCTGGCCGGTGATGACCGGCAACATCTGGCCACTGTTCTTGAACAGCTGGATTTGCGCGCCTGATCCGGATGGCGGGGGCCCCTCCCGCCGTCATTTCCTTTTCCCGTCCCCACGCCATAAACAGCCACGCTTTTTGTCGCTTATTCCCCCGTTTGATTTCGCTTAAATCGCTTATGGTGTCAGCATCATGAACCTTTTCTGCCCGTGCGCTGATGCAGGGCAAAACCCATAAAGGCTATTCAGGCGTGGCAAAATCATTTTTACGCAGTGGCAGTCTCAATGACATCCTTGCGCTGGGCGAAAACGGACAACCGGTTTACGCATCAGCTCTGCAATTACGCGAAACCTTACGTCTGCGTAAACAACCTGTCATTGCTGACTGTCTGGCGATCCCGCAGCTTAACGAGGCCGGTGACCGCCTCGACTGGTACTCCCCCCGTGAAGGCAAAGTTGTTTCCTGGGCCGCAGCCACCGATGCCGCGCGTGCGTCGGCGTTGCGCCAGCTGGAAAACTGTCTCGACAGCGTGTCACAAATCAGCAAAGCAGCAAAATCTTCCGAAAAATCAGCCACACAGTTTTTTGGCGCGTTACTGGAAAAAGCCTTTCGTTTTCCGGATCAAAACCATGTGTACCTGGTCGGCGGCCAGCCGGTGCTGACATTCTGGGGCTTCGTTAGCCTCGAGAGCACCAGTAACCCTGATGCTTTCGCCGCATTGCGTAATACGCTGAAAGCTGATGAACCTCTGCCGACGCTGTCGCTGGCAGCAGAAAAAATCAAAGCGCCGGAACCGGTGGTTGAAAAGCCTGAACCCGTTCGTGTGATCAAAACTATTGAAGCCCGTGCGGCTGAGCAGGAAAGTACAACGCCGGAGCCGGTCGCCGCGCCGCGCCGTAAAAAATCGCCACTTATCTGGGCACTGCCGGTCGCTGCGCTGGTTGTTGCCGCTTCTGCCGCAGGCTGGTTATATTCCCGCGCGCCTGCACCAAAAGTTGAAACCGTGAAGAACGAAGTGCCGGAACCGGCGGCTGCGGAACCGGCGGTGATCGCCCCGCCGCCGGTGACTGAGTCAGTGAAAGCGCCTGAAGTGAAAGCGCCGGCACCGTCGTCGCTTCCGGTTGCTCCGGCTGCGGTGGTGGTGCCTTCCCCTGCGCCGGTTGCGGAAGTGGAAAAAACGCCGGTTGCCGCTGACCCCGCAGCGCCTGTGCCGGTCAGCAAAAATGCTCTGGTGATGCCGCCCGACGCGGTAAAAATCGGCTCGACCAAGTTCCTCAACGGTAACTGGAATGTGGTGGTCGATATCAAAGATCCGGTTACCGGTAAGCCGCCGGTGCTGCGTTATCAGTTCAAACAGGGTCAGGGTACAGTGAAAATTACTTACGGTGCAGGCGTGACCTGCCGCGCGGCGGTGAATGCCGGGCTGATGCAATCAGGGAATCTGGTGATTAACAGCCGTTACAGAGCGAAATGCAGCGACGGCTCCCGTTATCAGATGCCGGAAATCAGTTGTACTCAGGGCGCGACTGGCGCTGCCGTGTGTCAGGGCCGTTATACCGGCGACACGGTTTACCCAATGACCATCAAGCGCGAAGGTAAATAACAGCATGCTGGCAACCATTACAGATTTTAAGCAAAAGATTACCCTGATCCGGGACAGCGGCATTCAGTTTCTCGACTTCGCGCTGAAGCCGGTATGGGATGACGGCCTGCCTGCTAAATTTGTGCGCAAGAGCGCCAACGGCCCGTTATTGCGCCTGGATTATAATCCGCAAAACGGTCGTCACTTTTTACCGGGGCTGGAGGGCGGCGCGCCGGAAGTGGTGCGTCCTGAGTTCAGTTTTCCACTGGAACAGTCGCTCAAATTGCTCGACCAGATCTGGCTGCCATTGCCGTTTCTGCGCTTCAATCCGCCGCGCACTTTTATGGCTGGCCCGGATAACTGGGCGCGGGTGCAAATCCGTGAGCTTGATACACCGGAAGCTGATGGCAGCACACACCGCGTGGTGATTGCCTTTGATACCCGCGTGGCGGAAGGCGATAGCGAACAAACTCAGCTGGCACCGACGCCGGATGATGTGAAAAATGGCATCAGTTTTGCGCTGGCGTGGCATAACGAAGAACTGCCTGATTTCCTCGATCAGACCTGGGTGGACGGCTGGTTACGGGAAGTATTCACCGAGCAGTCGGCTGTGCGTGAAGAGCGGGAAGCGCGCAATATTAAAGTCGCCCTGCGTGAATTCGAATATCAGGCGCATTACCTGAATCTGCTGGAAATGCTCGGCACTCAGCTCAGCATTCCTGAGCTCAAGATCAACGGCGCGACCTTGCAGGAACCGGCGATCAACGTCGATCTGATTCTGGATGTCGGTAATTCGCATACCTGCGGCATTCTGGTGGAAGACCATGTGGGTGAAACCGATGGCCTGAAGCAGACCAGCGAACTGCAACTGCGCGACCTCTCAGAACCGCATTTTCTCTATAACGAGCTGTTCGAAAGCCGGGTCGAATTTGCCCATGCGCGCTTTGGTAAACCGAACTTCTCCGTCGAAAGCGGCCGTGATGATGCTTTTATCTGGCCGTCAATTTTACGCGCCGGACGGGAAGCCAGTCGTCTGGCACTGCTGCGCGAAGGCACGGAAGGATCGACCGGGATTTCCAGTCCGCGCCGCTATTTATGGGATGAAGACAGCTATACGCCGGGCTGGCGTTTCAGTCAGGGTGGCCACGGTGCGGTGACCGAGCCGGTCGCGGCGGCCATGCCACTGACATTCCTGATCAATGACGACGGTCAGCCGCTGTCTGATTTGCCTGCAGAAGATCGCCTGCCGGTATTTTCCGCGCATTACAGCCGAAGCTCGGTGATGACGCTGATGTTGTCTGAACTGCTGGCGCAGGCGCTGATGCAAATCAATAGCCCGGCTCAGCGCACCCGTATGTTGCGTTCTTCCGCGCCGCGTCAGTTGCGCAATATTATTCTGACATTGCCCTCAGCGATGCCGAAACCGGAGCGTGAAATTTTCCGCCGCCGTATGCAGGAAGCCATCGGGTTGGTGTGGAAATCTATGGGCTGGCACCCGTCTGACGACGCGTTTAAAAGCCAGACTGACAAAGCCAAAAGCAGCATGCCGGTGCCGGACGTCCAGATGGAATGGGACGAAGCGACCTGCGGGCAAATGGTGTATCTCTACAACGAAACACAGGTGAATTTCGGTGGTCATACCGGCGAGTTTTTTGCCAGCATGGCGCGCCCTGACCGCGAACTGGCCGACGATGAGCCCGAGGGCAAAACGCTGCGTATTGCTTCGATTGATATCGGCGGCGGGACGACCGATCTGGCCATCACGCAATACTGGCTCGACGACGGGATGGGCAATAACGTCAAAATTACCCCGCGTCTGCTGTTTCGCGAAGGTTTTAAAGTGGCAGGTGACGATATTCTGCTGGATATCATTCAGCTCTATATATTACCTGCCTTACATGCGGCGCTGAAAAAAGCCGGTCTGGCCAGTCCTGATGGTCTGATGACGCGCCTGTTTGGCAGCGAGGGTCGCATGGATGGCCATGCCACCTTGCGTCAGCAAAGTACGCTGCAAATCTTTATTCCGCTGGCGCGGTCAGTGCTGGAAGTTTATGAACGCTTTGATCCGCTGGATACACATGCAGAAATTGATGCGCCCTTCGGTGAACTGCTGGAGCAGGCACCGACGCTGAAAATGCTGGATTATCTGCATACCGAAATCCAGCGTGTTCTGCCTGCCGGTTCGGCGGTGTTCGACATTTTACAGGTGCCACTGGTACTGAAACTGAGCAGACTGCACAGCGAGTTTTTATCTAACCGCATGAGCATTACGCAGAATCTGCGGTCGCTGTGCGAAGTGGTGTCGTTGCATGATTGCGACGTGTTGTTGCTGACCGGCCGCCCTTCACGCTTCCCTGGCATTCAGGCGCTGTTCCGCCATCTGCAACCGTTGCCGATCAACCGCATGCTGTCGCTTGACGGTTATCACACCAGTGGCTGGTATCCGTTTAACAAGCTCGGGCGTATCGACAACCCGAAATCCACCGCAGCCGTTGGCGCCATGCTGTGCCTGCTGGCGCTGGATTTGCGCCTGCCTGGCTTCTATTTCAAAGCCGGTGATTTCCAGCCGTATTCGACTGTACGCTATCTCGGTATGCTCGACGGCAACCAGGTGCTGACCGAAGATAACGTTTGTTACAGCGATATTGATCTGGATGCCCACGATTACAAGCTCGACAGCGCGGCCAGTTTCCGTATTCGCGGTGCCATTTGTCTGGGCTTCCGTCAGTTGGAAAATGACCGCTGGCCCGCCTCGCCGCTGTATACCCTGTCAGTCGCCGAGCCTGAACTGGCGCGGAAAGTAGCCGGAGACAGTGTGCTGCGGGTAAAACTGGCGGTAAAAAAAGGGGAAGACCACCCGACGCCGGAATTTTTTGATATTGCCAGCGCGGTGCTGGATAACGGCACCAAAGTGCCTGCCCATCACCTGCGCCTGCGGCTAAATACACTGGGCGAGAGCCATTATTGGATCGACAGTGGGAGCGTATTCGTCTCATGACAACAAGCACGACAGAAACATATGCCGGTCTGACCACCAACGTGTTGCAACGTCAGTTTGCGGCGGTCTCTGACACCATCGGCGAGGCACTGGATTGGGTCGATGCCACCCGCGCCCAGGCCCCGCGTCTGGATCTGGAAGCCGACCGGCTGAATTTGCAGCTGATACGCTGCCGCGAGAAAGCCCAACGTCTGGCGCTGGCCTGTGAGTTACCGCCGGCGCTGGGTTTTTACGGTCACTCTCAGGCCGGGAAATCGTATCTGATTTGTTCGCTGGCCGCCGGTAACTACGGGCGGCTGGAAACCCGTCTCGGAGGCGTCACGCTCGATTATCTGACGCAGATTAATCCCGGGAACCGCGTGGCACGTTTCGCCACCCGGTTTACCCGCCAGGCCGACGTCCGGGATCGCGCATTTCCGGTACGTGTGCTGCTGATTAATGAAGCCGATCTTGCCCGCATCGTGATCCGTGCTTTCCGGCCTGACAGCCATTATCACGTGGCGGACACGCAACAAATCACTGAACATCTTAGTAAACTGATGATGCATCGCCAGCCGGAGCCGGTAGACGGTTTTACCAGCGAACAGATGATGGGATTATGGGATTCTATGATTCGCCTTGATCCGCGCCGCTTCCGCCATCTGAATGCGCATTACTGGCCGGTGGCAGTCAAGCTCGCGCCTTATCTGAACATCGATGATCGTGCCCGTCTGTTCTCCCTGTTGTGGGGTAATCAACCGGCGCTGACGGCGGCCTACCGCCATTACGCCCACACGCTGCAACATCTGAGCGGTGCGGAAAGCCTGCTGGCGCCGCTGAGTATTCTGGTTGATGAGGCCATGCAACCGGCGGAAGGCATATTCAGCCAGTCGCCGGGTTGGGATATTCAGATCCCGGTTTGCCCGCAGTTCGGTGATGACAGCGCGCCTTCTGTGACGTTGTCACTGGGTGAACTGACCATGCTCGCCTCTGAAGTGCAAATTCCCCTGCTTTCACCTCCGCGCGAAGTGCTGTTCGAACAGATCGATTTACTGGATCTGCCCGGTCATGGCGCTCTGACGGATGAAAGCGGTGATGATGAAAATTCCGCCCTGTTCCGCGCAAAAATTTCTTACCTGCCGGAGCGCTATACCGATCGTCACGAAATGAACATGCTGATGGTCTGCACGGCTGCTGACGTACGTGATGATGTGGCAGCCGTGGGCCGCACACTGGAACACTGGGTTAAGGAAATGCACGGTGAAAACACGCAGGTGCGTGGCCGACGTAAACCGGGGCTGGTGTGGGTATTAACCCCCTTCGATCGCCGCGTGAGCGGATCAGCGCATTTCGACGAGGCCGTTCAGCGCCATGTGGGCAATCCGGGTGATGCCTGGGGCGCACTGCTGGCCATGGATGATCGTGGTCTGCAACGTATGGCCGACTATCTTGTGGCAGAAATTCGCCCGGAAATCCGGCTGAACCGCCTGAACGAAATGCGTGATGAGCTGCGCCGTGAACTGGCGGATAATCTGCTTGGACGCTGGTACCAGGCGGGTGATGCGGCTGATCCGGCGCAAAAACAACGTACAGTTCAGACCGTGATTAAGGCGCTGCAAACCCGCACGGGCGTTCACGGTGAGTTGCTGGAAAAACTGCTGCCCGGCCGCGATGAACTGCACCGTATTTATCATGAGCATGCCGGTCTGCCAACTGAAACGGGTGAGCAGGATGAGTCTGGCGCGGAAAGTTTTGGTATCGGTATTGATATCGATTTATTTGCCGAGCCGCAGGATGTGCAGATCTGGCAGGAAAAACCGGACGACGGCACGGCGTTTGCGCGCCTTGTACAGCGTTACTGGATTAACCATCTGCGTAGCTTACCGGAAAACGAACCGCTGATCGCCCTGCTTGGCGTGGCTAAACCGACCGTCGAGTTGCTGATGGAGGAGCTGATTACCGCCAGTTTCCGTCTGAACATGGGCGAGGCGCTGGTGCGTTCACTCGGCGGTGCGTTATCAGCGGGGGCACGGGAACATGAACATCATGCAGATCGTCAGGTTTCACGTGCCCTGACGGTATTGGGTGATTTTGTGGCCTGGCTGGGCTTTGAGAAACAAGCGGAAGCCGAACGCCCGGAAAGCCGTATCAATAAAGGCAATAAGATTTTTGCCAAGCCAAAGAAAAGTGTTGCCAGCTGGAAGTCATCCCGGCGTCTGACAAAACTTTCGGCCACGCCGACCAATACCACAGCATTTTACATCTACGACTGGCTGGTGGGCCTGCAGGAAAGCATCATGCGAAACGCCGGTTATGCCGCAGGCGGGGAGATCCCGGCGCAGCAGCGTAAAGGTCTGGAGCGATTGCTCAGAACCCTGGCAGCCAACTGCTGAGAGAAATAACCGGAACGGCAAAAATGCTGTTCCGGTTTTTTTTACGGGTATCGCATGGACTAAAACAGAGGCATAACCGCAGCGTGAGTCACACAAATTGGTCATAATCCGTCTATACATAGTGGGGTAAAGAAATATCATTCACCGCTTTGTGTCCCGCACAGAGCAGAAACGGAGTCCATTATGACTGATATCACTGCGTTGTTAGGCAAAGAAGCCGATTCACTTCTTCAGCATCAATGTTCCACCATCACTTCAGACCAGCTGTACCTGCCGGGTGCCGATTTTGTTGACCGTGTGATGATCGACAATAACCGTTCTCCGCGCGTACTGGCTGCGATGCAAAATTTGTATAACACCGGGCGGTTAGCCGGTACCGGTTATCTGTCGATTCTCCCGGTTGATCAGGGTGTAGAACACTCCGCCGGTGCCTCGTTTGCTGCGAATCCGCTGTATTTCGATCCTAAAAATATTGTTGAGTTGGCGATCGAAGCAGGATGTAACTGTGTGGCGTCGACTTACGGTGTGCTGGCCTCCGTTTCGCGCCGCTACGCGCATAAAATCCCGTTCCTGGTCAAACTCAATCACAATGAAACCCTGAGTTATCCAACGCAATATGACCAGACGCTGTATGCCAGTGTGGAACAGGCGTTTAATCTTGGTGCGCAGGCTGTGGGGGCGACCATTTATTTTGGCTCAGAAGCATCTCGTCGCCAGATAGAAGAAATTTCAGCAGCCTTTGAGCGCGCGCATGAACTGGGTATGGTGACAGTTTTATGGGCGTATCTGCGCAATCCCGCATTTGTGAAGGACGGCATGGATTATCACTCCAGCGCCGACTTAACCGGCCAGGCGAACCATCTCGCTGCGACCATTGGCGCAGATATCGTGAAACAGAAAATGGCGGAAAATAACGGCGGTTACAAAGCGGTTAAATTCGGCTATACCGATGAGCGGGTTTACTCCAAACTGACGACGGCTCACCCGATTGATCTGGTGCGTTATCAGTTAGCGAACTGCTATATGGGACGCGCCGGATTGATTAACTCCGGTGGTGCGGCAGGCGAAAATGATATTCAGGAATCTGTGCGCACGGCGGTTATCAATAAACGTGCTGGCGGGATGGGGTTGATTCTGGGGCGTAAAGCTTTTAAGAAATCAATGAAAGACGGTGTGAGTTTGATTAACGCCGTTCAGGATGTGTACTTAGACAAGAAAGTCACTATCGCCTGAGGCTTACAATAATAAATGGCCGGAAGATTGGGCTTCCGGCCATTTTTATGGCATCTGTTTATTTGTTCAGTTGCTCAACCAGCAGTACTGCAGCTTCTTCGGAAGAACCCGGATTCTGGCCGGTGATCAGCAGACCGTCCTGCACCACATAAGATCCCCAGTCAGCACCTTTCGAATACACACCTCCCAGAGATTTCAGCTCATCTTCCACCAGGAATGGCACCACGTCGGTCAGGCCAACCGCCGCTTCTTCGCTATTGGTGAAACCGGTGACTTTTTTGCCCTGTACCAGCGGATTACCCTGCGCATCTTTCACATGACGTAAGACACCCGGCGCATGACACACCAGCGCAACGAGTTTACCCGCTGCCTGGAATGACTGGATCAGCTCAATGGAGGTGGTATCTTCGGCCAGATCCCACAACGGGCCATGGCCGCCCGGATAAAAGACAGCGTCGAAATCAGCCTGAGAAATACTGTCCAGACGAACGGTAGAGGCCAGTTGAGCAGTTGCCTGCTCATCAGCTTCGAAGCGGCGGGTTTGCTCCGTGCGGAAATCTGGCTCGTTACTTTTTGGATCCAGCGGTGGCTGCCCCCCGGCCGGCGAAGCCAGCACGATTTCTGCGCCTGCATCTTGAAACGCATAATAAGGTGCCGCCAGCTCTTCCAGCCAGAAACCTGTTTTACGGCCGGTGTTGCCCAGTGTGTCGTGCGAAGTCAGAACCATCAGAATTTTCATGTTGTTTATCCCGGTTGTTAACGTTGTTTAACTGTCTTGATAGTAGACCAGTCGTCTTGTAATAACTTTCAAAAAAACACCTCAGCGCGAGGTGTCGTTTGTTACGTATCAGATTAATCCGTCTGACGAATAATCTGTTTTGCCTGCGTCAGGTGCTTTTGTCGTGTTCATGAGTTAACAATACATTTAATTAGACCGGTCGTCTAGTGATTATAGAATAAATTACCTCCTCCGACCTTCATCCGCGATAAATGTAAGTTTTCTGACAAGATTTATATCGCGCAACCTACAAACTCTCCTCAACTTTCTGTAAATTCGGCCGATATAAATTCTTTCGGTTGTTTTCGGTTTATGCTTCTGGAGTGATACGGATGTTGATAGGAATAGATTTAGGCACTTCAAACTGCGCTGTTGCCATCTGGCAAGACGGACATTCCGTTCTGATTCCTAATGTCTATGGAAAAAATCTGACGCCCTCGGTGATCGGCCTCGATGATAACGGTCACGTTCTGGTCGGTGCGCCTGCTCAGGCGCGTTTGTTTACCCACCCTGACCTCACCCTTTCCAGTTTTAAACGCTTCATGGGGACCGATCATCAGTTCCGGCTCGGTCACCAGCACTTTCGCGCGGAGGAACTCTCCGCTCTTTTATTGCGCAGCCTGAAAGCCGATGTTGAACAATATTGTGGCTGTGAGGTGAAGCGCGCCATTATTACCGTCCCTGCTTATTTTAATGATATTCAGCGCAAGGCGGTGAAAGCCGCCGGTGAAATGGCCGGCCTGCAGGTAGAACGTTTGCTCAATGAACCGACGGCAGCGTCGCTGGCCTACGGGCTGGTGAATCAGCAGGAACAGAAATTCCTGGTGTTCGATCTGGGGGGCGGCACGTTTGACGTTTCAATCATTGATATGTTTGAAGGCGTAATTGAAGTCCGCGCCAGCAGCGGCGATGTATTCCTCGGCGGTGATGACTTCACCCGCAGCCTTGCGAGCTGGATGCTGGCGCAGTATCCGCAACTGGACAAAGAGGATAATGCCCTTTTCGGTCAGCTGATTACGCTGGCGGAAAAAGCTAAGTGCCAGCTGACCACACAAGACAGTACGACGCTCCGGTACCAGTGGAAAGAAAGTTCACTGAGCTGGACGCTGACCAGTGAGACTCTGGCGCAATGCTGTCAGAGTACGCTGGAGCGGATGAAAAAACCGGTGATACAGGCGCTGCGCGATGCCAAATTCTCCGCCGATGAAGTGGATCATGTGGTGCTGGTAGGCGGCGCAACGCGAATGCCATTGGTACGTCAGGCGGTGGCTCGTCTGTTCGGCCGTTTTCCGCGCAGTGATTTGCAACCGGACGAAGCCGTGGCGCTGGGTGCCGGTATTCAGGCCGGACTGGCCTTGCAGGATCAGGCGCTCGATGACATCGTGCTGACCGATGTCATGCCGTTTACGCTGGGTATCGGGATCTCCCGCCCTAAAGGCGACGGCTATGAAGACGGTCATTTTCTGCCTCTGATCGAGCGCAACAGCTTTGTGCCGGTGAGTCGCGTGGAAACGATTGTCACCATTTCAGATCAGCAAAAGTACCTGAATTTGTCCATTTATCAGGGCGAAGCGCGGCGGGTAGCCGATAATATTCTGCTCGGTTCGCTGAACGTTGACGTGCCTCCGCGCCCGGCAGGTGAAATGACCGCCGATGTGCGTTTTACTTACACACTCGACGGTATTCTGGAAGTGGAATGTAAAATCACCAGCACCGGACAGGTGGAAAAACTGGTGATCGAGAAAGCGCCAGGCAGCCTGACGCCGGCACAAATTACCGAAAGCTTGCTCAAACTTGAAAACATTAAGCAGCATCCGCGCGAACAATTGGTAAACCGCCAACTGGTAGCAGAAGCCAACGCTTATTATGAACAAAGCCTTGGCGACCAGCGGCAGTTCATTGCCGACCAGTTGTATCGCTTTGAACATGTGCTCGACACGCAAGATGCGCGTCAGATTGCGGCAGCACGCAAGGAATTTGAGGCACTGCTGGTGCATCTGCGCAGCGGGTGGGAATAGTCCGATGGGGATCTGGTCAGTTCTCGGGATAGAACCTACGCAGGACATCGCTGCCATCAAACGGGCCTATGCGCATCAGCTAAAAAGCACGCGGCCTGATCAGGATCCGCAAGCGTATCAGCGCCTGCGGGAGGCGTTTGAATCAGCCAGGCGCGGCGAATATTTTTGGACTACAGGTGACAACGTCACTTACCCTTCTCATCCTGCGTCGCTTACTGACGATTCGTTAATCAATCAGACGCAGGTTCACCATCGGGTATCAGAAATCGTCAGCCTGCTGCTGGAAAATGAGCAGGCAGGCCTGGAAAAGCTGCAGGTCTGTCTGTCAGAAACTTTACTGCAAAACCTTCAGTTGCGTGAAATGTTCAGTCAGCAGCTGGCGTGGGATCTGGCGGAGCATGAAGGGCTGACCTTCTCATTGCTGGCGAACGTTGCCGCGCTGATGGAATGGGAAATTGACCATTATCAGCCCGTCGGCATTTCAGTTTATCAGCTGGATGCGCTGCATCAGCAAATTGAGAGTACTGCCGGGCGTCACTACTGGGATGCCCTGCGGACGCAACTTCAGGCTTCGGTTTTTGGCCGTAAGGTATTTGATTATCTCAGTGTCGAAGGCAAAAACCTGACATTCGGTATGAAATGCGTTCCCGGCTTTGTGGGCCGTCTCAGGGCACATTTGCACGAGATAGCCATGTATCATCCGGTGCTGCTGCCGCGGGTCAATTCCCGGCTGAGGAATGACCTTAAGCGTTGCCGTTTTGCTCTCAGCGGTGAAGCCACTTTTCTGACCGTCTTTTGGTGTGTGCTGGCGATTTACGGAGCCCGCCATTCTCCGCACTGGCTGCGCGATACACTGCTGAGCGCGCTTACCGTGCTGGGATGCATCTTCGGTTATAAAGGCATGGGGATATTATTACATCCGTATCCCCGCCTGCATGCCGTAGCGGAAACCCTGATGTCGGTGCTGGTCATTGCACTGTCGGGGCTGGTTTTCAGTGGATTTTATGCGACCTTCCTTTATCTTCAGGATGACCCCGGACGCGGGCCGGCGTTGTTCTTTATGTTGCTGATAACCGTGCTGTTCTGCACCTGGGCCATCTGCCCGAAATCCTGGCGCTGGTATAATCTGGTCTGTAACAGTGTAGTTTCTTTACTCACGTTGCCGTGGGAACAAGCCAGAAAGCCCGGCCGGGTCAGACGGGTTGTGGCGTGCGCACTGATGTTATTTGTATATTCATGGTTAATTACGTGGGCGGTGGAATGAGCGGACAGGGAATTTGGTCAGTTTTAGGCATTGAGCCGACTCAGGATCTGGGCGTGATTAAACGGGCTTATGCCCGAAAGCTGAAAAACACCCGTCCTGACAGTGATCCGCAAGGGTATCAGCGACTGCGCGAAGCCTTTGAAGCGGCAAAGCGTCAGGGTTATGATGACATTTTAAGTGACGTTGTCACTACTGCTAAGCCCCCTGTGAACCTTTCTGCCGCGCCCGTCTCGCCTTTGTCTGTCCGGTATGAGACGGTGAAAGCTCCCGTACAGGAATCTGACGACGTCTCTCTGTTACGCGGTCAGATTTTTGCAGAAATCCCCTCTGTTATTGACGCTATGATGGATGACGAAACGGTGGGGATAAAACGGCTGGCAGATTATTTGCAGAGTGATTCTCTGCAAAATCTCGAATTGCGGGAGATGTTTAGCCAGGAAATGGCCGCACAATTGAGTGAACGCGAAGGATTATATTCCGCATTACTGCTCAAAGTCTCTGCCATTATGGGGTGGGAAATAGACCATTACCAACCGGTGGGGATTTCCCCGCAACGGCTGCAGGCGCTTCAGGCACAGATAGAACATACCGGCGCGAACTACTACGCGTCTGTTATGGCGCGCGAATATCAGGGGTCCGCGCTGAATCGACTACGTTTGCGTTTGCTGACGGAGGAAGGTGCGGTTGTGCCCTGGTGGGCGAAACTGGTACCCGACTTTATGCTATCCCTGCACGATAAACTCAGGGAAATCAGGGCGTATTATCCTGCTTTGTTGCCGGGTATTAATTCAGTACTGCTGAAAACCCTGGCAGAGAACCGGCTGGCACTGCGTTGGGGAACGGTGTTCCTGACCGGTTTCTGGCTTTTGCTGATCATGCTGGCGACGCGTGAACATGCTGAACCGTGGCGCTCACGCATTTTACTCATAGCATTCATTGCATTATATATGCATGGTTACAGTTATCTGGAGCGGAAATTACGTTACCGCCCGCGCATGTTGTGCGCAACAGAATGCGTGTTGTCGATACTGGCAACCGGCATTATGGTAAAAATAATGCTGGGTTTCTTCACCATGTTTAAGCCTGAAACCGGAAATATGGTGATGGCTTTCACCAATTACGGGGTACTGAGCGCCAGTAGTTTTTGCGTCCTCTGGATGATGGCGCCAAAACAATGGAAATGGTACAGCGTGCCATTGAACGCGATGATTATTATGGTGATTTTCCCGTGGGAGTTGATGAAAAAAGCCTCGGGTGTGGCCGGCATCGTGGCCTTTGTGGTATTACTGGTGATGTATTCACTGTTGATTGCTTTCGGATTCCGTTGACGTTGCGGGCGGTTAATCCCGCCCGCACCTGTTTCACTCCGTCATAATCCAGACGCTGACGCTCCCTGCTGCGCAAAAGAATTGTGCGCTGCCTTTTTCGTCGGTTGTAATGACTTCCCCGCGGTTTTCCAGCATGTCCCGCCATTGCTTACCGGCAAAGTTGTCGCCCAGCTCAATCGTTTTCTCGCCGGCTTCTCCGTTAGACATCACTACCACGCATCCCGGTTGCTCTGCGGTGCCGCTGCGGGAAAAGGCAATGCAGTTCGGGTGATCGAAATAATCGGTTTGTGCACCCCATGCGTACCCCTGACGGGCTCTGATCAGCGCTTCCAGATGGGTGATCACTGGCAGATTTACGGTGTAATTATTTCCGTCCTCTCCTTCATCTTCGTAACTTGCACCGAATAAATCCGGATAAAAGACGATGGGCACGCCATGCTCGCGCAACAACGTTAACGCATAGGCCAGCGGTTTAAACCACGGCTCAACCGGTGCCTCAAGAGACTGCAACGGCTGTGTGTCGTGGTTGGCAACCAGCGTCACCGCATGCGCAGCATCAGCAGCGACCAGTGTGTTATCAAAAATGGTGGTCAGATCGTAATCCGCACCCTGTTTCGAGGCATGGTGGAAATTCAGCTGTAGCGGCGCATCGAACAGCATGGTTTTGCCTTCCACCTGACGGATGTAATTTTGCAGCGTCGGGACGTCGAATGACCAGTATTCTGCGACCAGGTACATCGGTTGTTCCGATTGTGCCTGAATATGGTCAATCCACTCTTTATAGAACCAGGCCGGAATATGTTTCACCGCATCAAGACGAAACCCTGTACAGTGCGTTTGTTCCATGATCCAGCGGCCCCAGTATTTGAGCTCTTCGCTGACTGCGTTATTGCGGAAATCGACATTGGCACCCATCAGGTAATCGTAATTACCGAATTCGTCATCGACCTGATCGTTCCAGCCGCCGCCGGTATAATCGTTAATGATTTTGAAAATGCCTTGCTCGTCCGGGTTTTCAATGTGGTCAACACCGCTGAAGCAGTGAAAATCCCAGATGAACTTTGAATACTGGCCGTTACGGGCGGCAAAAATGAAACGCGTCCAGGCCTCTGCTTCAATAACGTCATCGCTGATTTCTTCACGGTTATCCATGTTAACGCGGTTAACCTGAACGCGTTCTTTCTCATCCGCTCCCATTTTATGATTGAGCACCACGTCAAGAATGACGCCCAGCTTATGCTGTTTCAGCGCGCTGATGGCTGCGAGCAGCCCCTCTTTGTCGCCATATTTGGTCGCACGGGAACCTTTCTGCTCAAACTCACCCAGATCAAACAAATCATAAGTGTCATAGCCAACCGAATACCCACCCGATTCGCCTTTACAGGCAGGCGGAAGCCAGGCGGCGGTAATGCCAATCTCAGCCAGCCAGGCGGCTTTTTCGGCCACTTCCGGCCAGAGCTTCCCACCATCCGGGTAATACCAGTGAAAGAACTGAAACAACGTAGGATTCTGCATACAGACTTTCCATTCAGATGACCAGGAAGTGAAGTATGGAGCAGGAACGCAAAAAATGTGACTAAAGGCAAAAAAAAGCCGGTCAGCAAAGTGACCGGCGTTGAGACTGCCTGAGAACGGAATCAGTTGATATCCGGGTGCTGGGCAATCAGATTTTTTCTTTTTGCTTCAAGCTCAACAATCTGCGCATCAATATCTTCAATTTTCTGTTCGATATTGTCGTGATGTTCCTGGAGGATTTCACGCGCTTCTGCACGGTCTGAAGCCGCCGGTGTCGCGCCCTTGAGCGGACGGTTAGCGGTTTCTTTCATGAAAATGCCGGTCACCAGACCAATCATCGCCACAACCATCAGGTAATAGGCTGGCATATAGAGATTATTAGTGGCTTCCACCAGCCACGCGGCGATCGTCGGGGTAAGCCCCGCAATCAGTACCGAAACATTGAAAGCAATTGCCAGCGCGCTGTAACGGATATGCGTCGGGAACATTGCCGGTAACGTTGACGCCATCACACCGATAAAGCAGTTCAGCAACACCGCAAGGATCAGCAGACCTAAGAAAATCAGGCCTATCACATCACTGTTAATCAGAATGAAGCACGGAATAGCCAGTATAAACAGGCCGATACTGCCGATGATCACAAAAGGTTTACGGCCGAAGCGGTCACTCAGCATCCCCATGAACGGCTGTACGAACAACATGCCGACCATGATGGCAATGATGATCAGCACACCGTGGTCTTCAGAATAATGCAGGCTGTGGGACAAATAGCTCGGCATGTATGTCAGCAGCATGTAGTAGGTGACGTTTGTTGCTATCACCATGCCCACACAGATAATCAGCGGACGCCATTGTTTGGTCAGGATTTCACGGAACGAGACTCTTGGCGGTTCAGCAATATCTTTACGCGAATCGCTGTCGATTTTATCGACGTGTTGCTGGAAGGTCGGGGTTTCTTCCAGTGCATGACGCAGATAGATCCCGATCAGGCCCAGCGGAGCGGCAATGAAAAACGGAATACGCCAGCCCCATTCGAGGAAGTTCGTTTCACCCACGATACTGGAAATCAGCACCACCACACCTGCACCGAGAATAAAACCAGCGATGGAACCAAAATCCAGCCAGCTGCCGAGGAAGCCGCGTTTTCTGTCAGGAGAATATTCTGCAACGAAAATCGCTGCACCGGTATACTCGCCACCAACCGAGAATCCCTGTGCCAGTTTTGCCAGTAACAGCAAAATCGGTGCCCAGATACCGATGGAGTCATAACCGGGTATCAGCCCGATACAGAAGGTGCTGACGGACATGATTATGATGGTGACGGAAAGGACTTTCTGGCGCCCAAATTTGTCGCCAAGTGCGCCGAAAAACAGTCCGCCCAGAGGCCTGACGAGGAACGGTACGGAGAAGGTTGCCAGCGCGGCAATCATCTGAATACCCGGGTCTGCCCCCGGGAAAAACACCTGCCCTAATGCAAATGCCACAAAACCATACACACCGAAATCAAACCATTCCATCGCATTACCCAGGGCTGCGGCGGTAATAGCTTTTTTCAGTTTAGTGTCATCAATGATCGTAATGTCGTTGATATGCATGGGTTGAACACGTTTCTTTCGTAATCTCATCTTTCACATCCCTTTTCTAAAATACTCCACCGTGTAAGCGTGAGATATTTTGTTCGTACTCTTTAATCATCAAGAGTATCAATAATATTTGAGCAAGCTATATCATTATAGGATGGTTTTACGCTGTAGCAAAAGCCAACCGTTTTGTGATCACCATTGCACTTTTGTTTTCACCCGCCGTTGTTTTGACTCACAAAGTGGTAATGTGTTTTCAAATTAATGAAACTGCATTTTGATTAATGAAAGGGACGCCGGAACAACGGCTAATTTCATGCTACTTATGGGGTGAATCATGGCAAAAGGTTCTCAGATTCAATTTAGTTTCCACACCGTTCAGGATCCTCAGACCGGTGCCCGGGTGACGCGTTTAACACCGCCTGATGTGTTGTGTCATCGCAACTATTTCTATCAGAAATGCTTTACCCGCGAGGGTAATAAACTGTTGTTTGCCGGTGAGTTTGATGGCAACCGCAACTATTATCTGCTGGACTTGCAAACGCAGAAAGCGGCTCAGCTGACTGAAGGCAAAGGCGATAACACCTTTGGCGGTTTCCTCTCCCCGGATGATCAGTATCTTTACTACGTCAAAAACGAACGCAGTCTGCAGCGCGTAAAACTGGTTGATTTTAGTGAACATACGGTATATCAGGTGCCGGAAGAATGGGTTGGCTATGGCACCTGGGTGGCCAACAGCGAATGCACCCGTCTGGTGGGTATCGAAATCAGTCGTGAGGACTGGACGCCACTGTCAGACTGGAAAATCTTCCAGGATTTCTATCACAGTAATCCGCACTGCAGACTGTTATGTGTCGATTTACTCAACGGAAAATCCCGCGTGATCCACGAGAAAAATGAATGGCTCGGACACCCGATTTATCGCCCGTTTGATGACCACACCGTCGCTTTCTGTCACGAAGGCCCGCATGACCTGGTTGATGCACGTATGTGGCTGGTGAATGAAGACGGCAGTGATGTCCGCAAGGTAAAAGAACATGCACCGGGAGAAAGCTGTACGCACGAATTCTGGGTACCGGACGGCTCTGCACTTATTTATGTGTCTTATCTGAAAGGCCAACATGACCGCCATATCCGCCGTTTCGACCCGCAAACCGGCGAAGATATCTGTCTGATGACTATGCCAGCCTGCTCGCATCTGATGAGTAATGACAACGGTACACTGCTGGTCGGTGATGGCTCCGGTACGCCGGTTGATGTGAAAGACACCGCAAGTCATACGATTGAAAACGATCCGTGGTTGTATATTTTCGACACCCGGACCCGCCGGTATGCACCGCTGGCCGCGCATAACAGCTCCTGGCAGGTGCTGGACGGCGACCGTCAGGTGACGCATCCGCACCCTTCTTTCTCACCCGACGATCGTCATGTGCTTTTCACCACCGATTATGAAGGCTTACCGGCGCTGTATCTGGCGGAAATTCCGGATGCCCTGCTCAGTTCATTACGCAAGGATTAACCAATGTTTACCTTTAAAAAAGATATTCCTTTACAGGATCTGGGGGACGGTGTGAGCCGTCGTGTTCTGGCGCATGACGGCACCATGATGGCCGTTGAAGTATACTTTGAAGAAGGCGCCGTCGGCCCGATGCATAACCATGTTCACGAACAACTGACCTATGTGTTATCCGGCCGTTTCAAATTCACTATCGGTGAAGAAACCCGCGAAGTGAGTGCAGGCGATACGCTGTATAAAAAACCGTACATCATGCACGGCTGCGTGTGTCTGGAGAAAGGTGTGTTGCTCGACACGTTTACGCCGCAACGACAAGATTTTTTATAATTCTTTCAGACCATAAAAAACCGGTGCCATGAGCACCGGTTTTTTTGACACCACAAAACACGTAATCTTACGCGAGGATTTCACGCACGAAGGTTTCGATCTCTTTGTTCTGGCAGTTTTCGAAGAAACATTTCTGGAAACGTTCGCCTGTCACGGCGGTTTTCACCAGTTCCGGATCGATGGCACGCAGGGTATCCAGATAGTTTTCTTTTACCACTGCGGCTTTCACCTGATTCAGAATACCGGCGTTGCGTACCTGAGGTTCTTTGCGGTCAGCCGGATAGCCTTCGCCTTTCACGCCGGTAAAGGCCTTTTCGAAGATGAAGCGTACGTTCAGCTCTGCACCCCAGCCGAAGCCTTTAGCAAATGGCAGCGATAATGCGTTGCCGTTGTTGATTTGCGCAAACAGGAAGGCATCAGCCGGATCAATGCAATAACCGCAGTTAACGCCCGGATGAATATTCAGAGACATCAGTGCGCCCTGGCCGGTACCGCAGCCTGCAACCACAAAATCCACCGCTTTTGAATTAAGCAGGATACTGGCCATGATGCCCAGATGGATGTAAGTCAGATGGTGATCCTGTTCATCAGACATGCCCACGTTGAAGACCGGATACTCTTTTTCCGAAGCTACGGCGTTAAGTTCTTTCAGGATGATCGCGTTTTTAGCGGCCTGACTGTTTTCCATCATCAATGCAATTTTCATGAGATTTCCTCTTTGGGCAGCGGTTTGAGCCGCTGCTGTCGGTGAATGTTTATCAATAACTGGCGTGATTAACGGGCCAGCCAGCCCCCGTCAACCGCAATGGTGTAACCGTTGATATAATCTGAAGCCGGTGAAGACAGGAATACGACCGGCCCCATCAGATCAGACGGCAAACCCCAGCGGCCGGCAGGAATACGCCCCAGAATCTCTTCGCTGCGTGCTTCATCAGCGCGAAGTTGCTGGGTGTTGTTGGTCGCCATATAGCCCGGCGCAATCGCGTTCACATTGATATTGTGCTTCGCCCATTCGTTGGCCAGCAGGCGGGTCACTCCCATGACGGCGCTTTTTGATGCGGTATAAGAAGGTACGCGGATACCGCCCTGATAGGAAAGCATCGACGCGATATTAATGATTTTGCCGCCGGTACCCTGAGCGATGAATTGTTTCGCCACAGCCTGCGACATGAAGAAGACGGATTTGATGTTCAGATTCATCACATCATCCCAGTTCTTTTCGCTGAACTCGATGGCGTCTTCACGGCGGATGATTCCGGCGTTATTGACCAGAATATCCAGATGTCCCATTTCAGCGACAGCACGTTCCAGCAGCGCCGGAATAACTTTCGTGTCGCTCAGATCAGCGGTCAGGCTCAGGAAACGGCGGCCTGTCGCGCCGATGCGCTCGATGGTTTCTGCGGGTTCGACAATGTTGATCCCTACAATATCACAGCCGGCCTCAGCGAGGCCGATTGCCATACCCTGACCCAAACCGGTATCGCATCCGGTCACTACCGCGACTTTTCCCTGAAGCGAGAAATTATCCAGAATCATGATGGTTCCTTTATGCATAAACGGAAGCAAATCTGCTTTTCCGTAGGACGATGGGTTGTCGGGCTGTGCCCGGCGCCGAAATAATAAAGAGGAGTTTAGCGAGAAAATTCGTCCGACTCAAGAAATTGAAACATCATTTCAATTTATGTGAACTTTGGTGTCGTTTTTTGTTGGGTTGATCACGTCCTGATGAGTAGTGTCAGGTAAATGTCAAAAACAGGGCGCAGACAAGAAGAAAGGATGCAGGGCAAAGCCCCTGAATAAATAATCCGGAGGACAGAGAGGAATAAAATGGGTTTTTGTTCGGATGGACCATTCACTGCCCGGCGGGGATGCCGGGCCAGCGGTACGCGAGATCCATTTGCAAAACGTAATCTCTTCTATGAAAAGGCTTTTTTAAACAAAATTCTTACCCCAGAAATTTGGTCGTAAAAAAGGATCTCAAGAAGATCCTTTTAATTTTGCAGATCGTTAAACCCTACCAATCACCGTATGGATAGGTTTTCCCTTTGATAAAGTCCCGGATAAACGGGTCGTAGCCGTTACGTTCGGTGTAATTAAAATCAATCCTGCTGGGAACGTTCTTACATATCAACATATTATCTCCCGTCAATGTGAACTCTCTGGCCGGGTGTTGGGGGACAACATGATTACCGTTGTCCTCAAGCCAGATCCGCACCGTACCTCCGGGAGCCAGACCAATAATCATATTATCCCGGTAATAAACCTGTCCCGGTTTGTAATTATCAGGATAAGCCGTTGTCATTTGCCGCCACGTTCCCCGATCAAACCAGATCTCCGTCTCATACGATTTTTTATCAATCACCGAGTCCCAGCACACTGACATCCTTACCGGCAGCGCCTTACTGATATTAAAGTTGGCAGAAAAACTGCCAACAACACGACTCCATGTGTCCACGCTGCTCTGGCTGGGTTCTGTCGGGTCAAGCCGCCTGAAGATGCTTTCCTGGATATCCCCGTCCTCCAGATACACCTGCGTCACCAGGGCGGGCAGATTTTTAGGGTGAAAAAAATTAAACTGCCAGTGATCGTAAGGCAGCTTTTTGCCCCACTGCTCTACGCCGTCCCCTAGCGGGGTGGTCACGTCGGCTCGCCTGTCGCGGCACCCCGTCAGTAACAGCAGTACCCCGATCGCAATATGTAATGTCCTCATCCGAACACCCTATCCAGTGCGTCCACATGGGCTTTTTGCTGTTCTTCATACTTCGCACACGCCTTTGTCCGCGCCTCATCCACCAGGTTTGCGCAGTGCGCGTAGGCCAGTCGCAGGTCGCTTGAATTATTTCGGTTGTTGCCCGTACCGTCAAAGAACACCCCCACTGTCAGCGTAATCCCCCTGACCGGCACCCTCCTGTACTGGATAACTTTTTCACTGCACAGAACATCGGTACGGTGCGTGTTGTCCCCGATAATTTCATACCGGTGATAGCCGGTGTCGCCCGGCGCTGTTTTCTCGTCTCTTGCCATAAGAAAGTCCCTTTAATCTGAAAGGTTAAATCCAGTCCATCATACCTTAACCTAAATCAGACTCTGTCAGCAGCAAATGGTCCCAAAGTTCTCCGGTGATTACAGAAAGTGATATGGGTGTCCGGTGACTTCAGTCTTTTCCTGCGTCGATGTGTACAGGCCGGATTGAATAACGACGAGGACTGAAATGCTCTTGTACGACAGGTCTTCATGCCCCGGTTGAGAGAAATTAGAGATTGCGGACTGGAGAAGCGGCGCTATTGTGTCAGTCGGCTGATGGTGCCGATTGAGGCGATCTTGTTATGGAATGCGGTATATAAGAAAAAGCGATTGATTCACTGAAGAGAAAGCTATTTATTTAATAAATAATGGGTTTCTCATGTCTCCCCGTTGGGGTGTGAACATATCAACCTGAGCGGAGATTACGTATGGCGTACCCGTTTTAAGCAGAGGGGCTGGGAAATACTGTTCGTTACGCTCAGTGGATAAAAGTCTGTATAAAACCAGGCTAAACGTAGGATATTTCAGTTTTCCCAGTGGGCCCCCTACACGCTTACGAGATAAACGCAGCGTAAGCAGAGATAAGAGTTAGTGCAGGCAGCCCTGGCATTCAGTTGCCAGATTAAGCCCGCGACGCCAGTCGCCCGGAGTCTGACCAAACTGTCGTTTGAAACTGCGGGTGAAGGACTGTTGTGAGTCGAAGCCCAGCGAAATCGCAACGCTGACGATAGGCTCGCCGCTGCTGGCCAGCATATCGGCAGATTTCTTCAGTTTTTTCTCACGAATGTATTCCCCCATCGGCAGGCCGGTGTGCTCTTTAAACATCCGCTGCAGGTACCAGCGGGAATAACCAGCCCGCTTGGCGACCGTTTTAATATCCAGTCGTTCTTCCAGATTGTGATCGATCCACTCGATCAGGTCGTGAATGAAATCCTCGGTTCTCATGGCCAGTCTCCTGCTTTTTTTTTGTTTGCGCCCCCCGAGGGCGACTCGTCTTTTTATACGTTGACCCAGTTTTTGGTTAAATGCAAGTTTTACTATTGCATTTAATTGACGGTTACAGGATAGTCTCATTTCCCCAGGTAAACGTTCTGTAAAATAGCACATAAAGTGTAACAGTAATTCTTGCAGTTTAGTAAGCGCATCTCTACAATCCTCACGAATCAATTGTATCAGTATTTGATACATTATTGTGCTGATGAACGGCACAAGTCCCAAAAAAGTCGGTTCAGGCAAAGGACGTTACCCGGCGGACAGGCCGGTGTATTGCCTGGCAGCACTTACACACTGGAAATAAAAAATAATGATGAACCTGCAAAAATCACAGGTTGTTGTACGCGACCACGTCATTGGTACGCCTTTAATGTTGCGCCTTTCAGGGGTTGCGCTGATGGTTGCCCTGCTCGCCGGGTGTGACAACAGCGTGGCGCAAAATGCCGCACCGCCTGCTCCGCAGGTCAGCGTGGCAGATGTGTTAATTAAGCCAATCAGTCAGTGGGATGCCTTTAACGGGCGTGTGGAAGCGGTACAAAGTGTACAACTGCGGCCACGCGTGTCCGGTTACATCGATAAAGTGAATTATCAGGAAGGCCAGGAAGTGAAAAAGGGTCAGGTACTGTTCACCATTGATGATCGTACTTACCGGGCTGCACAGGAACAGGCGCAGGCTGAACTGGTGCGCGCGCGCAATCAGGCCAGTCTGGCACGAAGTGAATCTGCACGAACAGAAGCGCTGATCGGGACGCTGGCCGTGTCGAAAGAAGTCGCGGAGCAACGTCGTTCGGCAGCGTCGCAGGCACAGTCTGATGTACTGGCTGCACAGGCACAGCTGGACATGGCCCAACTTAATCTTGATTTCACCCGTGTTACTTCCCCGATTGATGGCCGCGCCAGCCGTGCGATGATCACGACCGGTAATTTGGTGACTGCAGGTGACAGCGCGAGCGTACTGACCACGCTGGTGTCACTCGACACAGTCTATGTATATTTCGACGTTGATGAAGGGACTTTCCTGCGTTACCAGGCGCTGGCCCGCGAAGGGAAATTGAACGACAGCCCGCAAAATCGCTTGCCGGTGCATGTCGGATTGGTCGGTGAAAACGGTTACCCGCATCAGGGTGTGGTTGATTTTACTGACAACCAGCTCAACTCCGGCACCGGCACCATCCGCATGCGTGCCCTGTTGGATAACCGTGACCGTACCTTTACGCCGGGATTGTTTGCCCGGGTTCAAATGCCGGGCAGCGCACAGTTCAATGCCATGCTGGTGGACGATAAAGCCATTCTTACCGACCAGGATCGTAAATTCGTTTATGTGGTTGATAAAGATGGCAAGGCACAGCGCCGTGATGTGGAAATTGGCCGCACATACGCAGGCTTACGTATCATACAGAAAGGCCTGGAAGCCGGTGACCGTGTGATCATCGACGGCGTACAGAAAGTGTTTATGCCGGGCATGCCGGTCAACGCCAAAACCGTCAGCATGGTGGCTAACACTGTCACGCCGGCCGCCCCTGCCGTTCAATAAAAGAGAATCCTGACTCATGGACTTTTCCCGCTTTTTCATCGACAGGCCGATTTTTGCGGCCGTTTTGTCGATTCTGATTTTAGTTACCGGGGCAATTGCTATCCCCTTGCTGCCTGTCAGTGAATACCCTAACGTGGTACCGCCAAGCGTTCAGGTTCGTGCTGAATATCCGGGCGCCAACCCGAAAGTGATTGCAGAAACCGTTGCGACGCCGCTGGAAGAAGCGATTAACGGCGTCGAAAATATGGTGTACATGAAATCCGTCGCCGGTTCTGACGGCGTTCTGGTGACAACGGTCACTTTCCGTCCGGGTACCGATCCGGATCAGGCTCAGGTTCAGGTGCAAAACCGGGTCGCGCAGGCTGAAGCACGTCTGCCGGAAGATGTCCGCCGTCAGGGTGTGACCACACAGAAGCAGTCGCCAACGTTAACGCTGGTGGTGCATCTGGTATCACCTTCCGGCAAGTATGATTCGCTGTATCTGAGTAACTACGCCACGCTGAAGGTGAAAGATGAACTGGCGCGTTTGCCGGGTGTCGGGCAGATTCAGATTTTCGGTGCAGGCGAATATGCCATGCGCGTGTGGCTGGATCCGAACAAAGTTGCGGCCCGAGGTCTGACGGCTTCTGACATTGTGAAAGCCATGCAGGAACAGAATGTGCAGGTCTCTGCCGGTCAGTTGGGCGCTGAACCGATGCCGAAGGACAGTGACTATCTGCTTTCCATCAATGCACAGGGGCGTCTGAAAGATGAAGATGAGTTCGGCAAAATTATCCTGAAAAGCGGTGATAATGGCGAAATTGTCCGTCTGCGTGATGTGGCGCGTATTGAAATGGGGTCCGGTAGCTATGCCCTGCGATCGCAGCTTAATAATAAAGACGCAGTCGGGATTGGTATCTTCCAGTCTCCCGGAGCGAATGCGATTGATTTGTCAGATGCGGTACGAGCCAAAATGACTGAACTGGCAACCCGTTTCCCGGAAGGCATGACCTGGCGTGCGCCGTATGACCCGACGGTGTTTGTCCGGGATTCCATCAGTGCGGTGGTTCACACATTGCTGGAAGCCGTCGTGCTGGTCGTGCTGGTTGTTATCCTGTTCCTCCAAACCTGGCGTGCGTCGATCATTCCTCTGCTGGCGGTACCGATCTCAGTGATAGGGACATTCAGCATCCTGTATTTGCTCGGATTTTCACTCAATACGCTCAGCCTGTTCGGACTGGTGCTGGCGATAGGGATAGTCGTCGATGACGCCATTGTTGTGGTGGAAAACGTCGAGCGAAACATTGAGGAAGGACTTGCGCCAAGGGATGCTGCGCATCAGGCGATGCGGGAGGTGTCCGGGCCGATCGTGGCTATCGCACTGGTGCTGTGCGCGGTATTTGTGCCGATGGCGTTTCTGTCGGGGGTAACCGGTCAGTTCTACAAGCAGTTTGCGGTGACTATCGCTATTTCAACTGTGATTTCGGCCATCAACTCGCTGACATTGTCCCCTGCTCTTGCGGCATTGTTGCTGAAATCGCACGGTACGCCGAAAGACATGCCCTCGCGGCTCATCGACCGACTTTTTGGCTGGATTTTCCGACCGTTCAACCGGTTCTTTAATGCCAGTTCACATCGTTATCAGAATGCTGTGTCTAAAACGTTGGGACGTCGTGGCGCGGTATTTGTGGTCTACGTTCTGTTGTTATGCGCGGCTGCATTTATGTTCAAAGCTGTGCCGGGGGGCTTTATTCCGACGCAGGATAAACTGTACCTGATTGCAGGTGTGAAAATGCCGGAAGGTGCGTCATTATCCCGCACTGATGCGGTGATCCGCAAAATCAGCGCAATGGGTTTAAGTACCGATGGCGTCATTGATGCGGTGGCATTCCCCGGGTTGAACGCGCTGCAGTTCACCAATACGCCGAATACCGGCACGGTGTTCTTTGCGTTGAAACCGCTGAGTGAACGTACCCGTACGGCGGCGGAAATTAATGCGGAAATAAACGCCAAAATTTCGCAGATTCAGGAAGGGTTCGCGTTTTCCATTATGCCGCCGCCGATCCTCGGGTTAGGTCAGGGTTCAGGTTATTCCCTGTATGTGCAGGATCGCGCGGGGCTGGGTTATGGTGCATTGCAAACCGCGATTAACACCATGTCGGGCGCTATTATGCAGACGCCGGGAATGGGGTATCCGATTTCCTCCTATCAGGCTAACGTGCCGCAGCTCGACGCACATATTGACCGTGACAAAGCTAAGGCTCAGGGCGTATCACTTGATGAACTGTTCAGCACGTTGCAGGTCTATCTCGGCTCGTCTTATATCAATGATTTCAACCGATTCGGTCGTACATGGAAAGTAATGGCGCAGGCGGATGGACAGTTCCGTGACACCGTGGAAGACATTGCCAATCTGCGTACCCGTAACGATAAAGGTGAAATGGTACCCATCGGCAGTATGCTGAACATTACCACCACTTACGGCCCTGACCCGGTAATCCGCTATAACGGTTATCCGGCAGCAGATTTAATCGGTGATGCCGATCCGCGTGTGCTTTCTTCGACGCAGGCAATGACGGAGCTGACCGCAATGTCGAAAAACCTGTTACCGAATGGTATGAATATCGAATGGACTGATCTGAGCTATCAGCAGTCAACACAAGGTAATGCGGCGTTGATTGTATTCCCGATGTCCGTATTGCTGGCGTTCCTGGTACTTGCTGCACTGTATGAAAGCTGGACGCTGCCGCTGGCGGTGATCCTGATTGTGCCAATGACCATGCTATCGGCCTTGTTCGGTGTGTGGCTGACGGGGGGCGATAACAATGTGTTTGTTCAGGTCGGCCTGGTAGTGCTGATGGGGCTGGCATGTAAGAATGCGATTCTGATTGTTGAGTTCGCCCGTGAGCTTGAATTGCAAGGTAAAGGGATTATCGAATCCGCGCTTGAGGCATGTCGTCTGCGTCTGCGCCCTATCGTGATGACCTCGATTGCGTTTATCGCCGGGACTGTCCCGTTGATCCTCGGTCACGGTGCGGGTGCTGAAGTGCGAGGCGTTACCGGAATCACCGTATTTTCCGGCATGTTGGGAGTGACGTTGTTCGGTCTGTTCCTGACGCCTGTATTTTATGTCGCGCTGCGTAAGCTGGTGACGCGTAAGAAAGCGGTGCTGGAAACGCAAGTAGCATAACGCTCTTCAGATAACCACAATGCAAAAAGCCGGGAGAATATCCCGGCTTTTTTACAGGTTTTTTTTAAGCACGATGTGCGCGGACTGGCTTATAGCACTCTATTTTGAGCAGAGAGAATCTTCGGCGTATTGCGAAGCCAGGTCTTTGGTACATTTGTACTTGCCACCGCGTTCGAACTCAGCCAGCGCATCAGCGACCGTATGACGGGCCAATACCTGAAATGATGCTTCTTCAGCTTCGCTGACGATATTTTTGAAATACGTGCACGCGTTGGCACTGACAACGCAGCGGGCGGGTACGTCCGGGCGGGCTGCCCACAGACGTTTATCTTCAATCACTGCGCAATAAATGTCGCGAAGCGTGATTTCTTCCGCCGGGCGGCCAAGCGTGATCGAACCGGTACGGCCGAGAGTGGAAACGATGATGCCATGCTGCGTCAGCGGCACCATCAGTTTGCGGATAAAACTGGAGTTGGCTTCCAGACCCGTTGCTAAAATCGCACTGGTGCAGCGCTGGCCAGCCTTTTGGGACTGAGCGATACAAAACACCATCTGCATAGCTGTCGGAAAGCGATAATCTAACATGTCATTGTCCTGAGAAACCAAGTCTTAGGTAAAGCACCGTATCACAGAGGAATTGCCCCGTACGTGATCTGGTCAATAATATAACAAACACTGTTGCATTATTGAAGGCAGACACCTCCCAAAGGCACAGATAATCACGTTTTTGGGCACAAAAAAACCCATCCTAAGACGGGTTTTGTACTCAGAACATTCAATAAGAAGTTTCAGAAATTAGAACTGATAAACCAGACCAACCGCTACGATATCATCGGTAGAAATATTGTTGGTTTTATAGAAGTCATCATCATTGTCCAGCAGGTTGATTTTGTAATCAACGTAGGTAGACATGTTTTTGTTGAAGTAATAGCTGGTACCCACAGAAACATATTTAACTAAGTCATGATCGTTATCGGTACGGCTGGTATCTTCATTCAGATTCTTACCTTTGGATTGCAGGTAAGAAACTTCAGGACGCAGACCAAAATCGAATTGGTATTGTGCGGTAATTTCAAAGTTCTGAGTTTTATTTGCCACGCCGTCACTGCCATAAAGGGTCATGTTGCGGGTTTCAGAATACATGGTAGCCAGATAGACATTGTTTGCATCGTATTTCGCGCCCACTGTCCACACATCAGCTTTATCGCCATCAGCGTTTGTATAGGCAATTTGATCATTCGTACGATCAGAAGATGCATAGGCAGCCCCGGCCGTAATACCCATGCCGAAATCATAAGTGGTAGAAATACCGAAACCATCACCGTTCTGATGACGCACGTCACGACCATTGTTAGTGCCTTCACCAAACTGGAAATCTTCGCTATTATTATCGCCATCATTTGCACCCTGGTATTGCAGTGCGAAATTCCAGCCTTTTACTTCGCCGAAGAAGTCAGTGTTGCGGTAAGTGGCAACCCCGTTGGTACGGCCAACCATAAAGTTATCAGGCGTGGTGTAAGTATCACCACCGAACTCTGGCAACATATCGGTCCATGCTTCAATATCATACACAACACCGTAGTTACGGCCGTAGTCGAATGAGCCGAAATCACCGAATTTCAGACCTGCAAAGCCCAGACGGGTTGCGTTGCCAGATGTACCGCTGCTCTCTGTATTGTTAGCCTGAATATTGTATTCCCACTGACCATATCCGGTCAGTTGGTCAGCAATCTGAGTTTCGCCTTTAAAGCCCACACGCGCATAGGTCTGATCGCCATCTTTGCCTGCATCATCAGAGAAATAATGCAAACCATCCACTTTGCCGTACAGATCCAATTTATTGCCGTCTTTATTATAGACCTCAGCAGAATGCGCTGCGCCTGCAACCAGTAATGCCGGGATAATAAGTGCCAATGCTTTTAATTTCATGATGTCATTCCTTTATCATTTGATTGGATGTTTTAAATTATTATATATGTATTATCAATGAGTCAGACTCGTATTAATATTACCTACAGAGTTCCGCGGGTCAGTAGGTAAATTATCATTTTTAATTTTATTATTTATTGCTAGTTATTTCTGGAGGGGTAATTAATATAT
>NZ_JAFMOT010000169.1:0-92493 GCF_019049695.1 Rahnella perminowiae | reverse complement strand
TTCTATTCCTATCCTTTTAAATAAATATCTGTTAGTTATTATTTTGCAGTTGTTTGTTTTTTTGAAATACTCAGTAAGAAATTTAATTACGATAGACCTATCAAGGGGACTCTATGAAAATTTCTAAACTAGCTGTATTGATGATTATCACCTGTACTGCTGCAGCAAGGGCTGCCGTTCCTATATCTCACAGTCATATATCTCAATTTTCACCAGACAATAATGTTCATCTTATAACGGTTGGCGATGCAAATGGTGCCGCAGGTTCTCCCGGTGGTAACGGGGGTAACGGCGGGAATGATAATTCACCGGGAGCTCCAGGTGGGGATGGAGGTAATGGAGGTAATGGCGGTAATGCCGACAGTGGAAATGGCAGTAGCAATGGGAATGACAGCGGGGATAATAACGGAACCGGTAATGGTGACGGTAGTGATAATGGCGGTGGAGACGGTGGAGACGGTGGAGCATAGTAGGTTTATTTAATTTTTAGACGCGGTGAATATTTTTCTCCGCGTTTTCATTATGGAGATATAAATATGAAATTTAATCCACTAGCCATTAACACTCTCATTCTCTCACTTCTAACATTCAATGCCATGAGCGCTCAGGCCTCGAATAAGCATCACCATAAACATAACGACTGCTCATATCTAAATGGAAAAAATGGCGGCACTACCGAAAATGGTAACGCTAACGGCCAAAATGGTAAGAAAGGGTCACCGGGAACTTTATGCACCGATGGCGGCAACGGCGGGAATGGCGGCAACACACGTAACGGAAACGCAAATGGCGGAAGCGGTGCGCCCGGTGCAAATGGAGCTAACGGATGAATAATAGAATGAATAAATATGTCAGGTTGAGTCTTTTTGCCGTAGTGGCTTTCAACTCAATTGCAAATGCTTGTGCAAATACAGAAGAAAAAAATCTATTACCGTTTTCCCACTTAATTCATCGAATAGCTGATGGCGGGAATGGTGGCGACGGTGGGAGTGGCTCTGCTGGGGGCAATGGCGGGAATGGAGGAGATGGCGGTAGCGGGCCTGATGGTGGTAACGGTGGCAATGGTGGCAACGGAGGAAATGGCAATAGTGCTGATTCGCCTGGTGGGAACGGCGGTGAAGGGGGTGATGGAGGTAATAGTGGTAACAATGGGCAGGGAGGAGAAGGAGCTGCAGGAGCAAATGGAGCTGATGGTGGAAATGGAGGGGATGGCGGCAGTAATAATTCACCAGGAGGGAATGGTGGCGATGGTGGCGATGGGGGAAATACCTGATTAAATAAAATGATGAATTTAACGAAGGAGAATTTAAATGCGAATTTTTCCTCTACGTACGTTTGTAAGCTCATTATTAGTAATAGCGGTCGTAACACTACGAGTATTAATCTTCTACACACCTTCTTTCCTGCTTCCTGTTTTGGCTTTCACTGCGAGCTTTAATGCCATCGCAGACGACGGAGATGGTGGGGATGGAGGTAACGGGTCCAGCAATGGAGACGGGGGTGATGGCGGGAATGCAGGATCCGGTTCTAATGGAGATGGAGGAAACGGGGGAAGCGGCGGCGAGGAAGGAGGTAATGGAGGAAACGGCGGCAGCGGTGATGGAACGGGGAACGGAGGAAATGGGGGCGATGCTGGTCCCGGAGGCCAGGGCGGCCAGGGAGGAAGCGGCGGCAGCAATGGAGGTCACGACGGTTCTCCAGGCATGAGTGGAGCTGAGGCATCCAAGTAAATGGTTGCCGTAAGAATATTAAAATCAAGTCTGTGCGACGGTGCAACAGTTACGCCCCGTATCTGCCGCACCGTCTCTATCAGAAGCAATGTACTGATATTGAATTTATCTTAGCATTTACTGATTGCTTTAGTATCGCTAAATGTAATTATAACTTCCGCTTCATATTGTCTGAGTGCAGGTATATATAACTGGAATACTCCCTGAAATGCAGGTGTTAACCATAGAAGCATAAATTTAGAATCCGTCTGAAGACCTACTTGAACAAAGCAATTACCTCCGTTTTTTTCAATGTTTTTTACAATATAGTTGCGTATTCCCTGGGATGATAGCAAATGAGAGCGAAGAATGATTGGAGTATCTGTGCAGTAATTTTTACTTAAAATATAATCAATGAGTTTATCTGCAAATTCCTTTTTACTTGTTCTTTTTAAGTACGTGTCGAGTTTTACTCCAATGAATATACCATTCTTAACAGAGCTTGGTCGAAAAATTCGCATCAGAAGTCCATTTCCTCTCTCAGAAGTAAATAACCTACCAGTAGCTTTGTTAAACAATGCTCGGATATGATGGACTGTAGCAAAAGTCAAAAAACTTATGCAGAAAGTGCTTGTCCCTAAAATAAAATATTCGAACCTTAAATAATTAATATGGAATACGTTAATAATCGACAGGTAGTAAGTAAGCATGATTACAAAATACACAAGCACCCAAAAGATTAACATATGATAAAACACGACTATTTTACTTATTTTTTCATTGGCACACATAGTTATATTTTTTCTTTGTAATATTATTTAGTTCATGAATCTTTCGATTTTTAGATACTAACAATTTTTATAAGTCTCAACTTTATCGAGAGGATTCACCTACGTAAGGTCAACTTTCAATTTCAAACTACTATAAGGGATTTAACGTACAGTGATGTAAAAGTCCACGCTAAGCGCTCTTAAAACTCGATATTGATACTACTGAGTATCAACATGACCAAAAACGATATTTCGAACCTCATTTGAGGCCAAAAACACAGTCAAATAAGCTTAACGGGTTATCTGATACAAGCGATCTTCATCAGTCACGGCAATAAATGGTGTGATCTTCCCAGGTTTCTTCCCGGCTCACATCTTTGTTGGGGCCAGTTATCCAAGCTGCTGGACGCGAGACGCGAGAGTTAAACGCCCATAAATCATCCGGGTAGATAATCACGTCTTCTTCCGTCATCCGTGCATTATCAGGTTCTGTAGGCAAAATACGGGTATCTCTGTCGCCGCTGGATAGCCAGGCCTGAGCTACTTTTTGCGTATGAAAGAGAAAAGGATACATATAGCAGGACGTTCCATCGTTAATACCGTACATGCGTGAACCATCTTTGAACTCAACCGGAAAAATATCGTGCGACATAAAGAAGACCTCATTAAAGAATTCACGGTAAAGATTACTGGAGATTGAAAATCTGAACCTGCGCGCACCATTTTACAAGAGATTCGTAATTTTTTTATGTTCCGTCATCACATGCCGCATTTTATAGTCATCATCCGGAATAGATAGCTGATAATTTTGCTTTTCTCTTTTCACAACATAATCTCCAACATTGGTTTTCAATTAATTATATCACTACATTTAAATCGAAAGAATATTATCGTGCTGCCAGCTAAAAGACGGTGTCTGACGCTGTTATGCCGCATAGCGGCATGAAGGCGACAAACGTTGTTCCGCATAGCCTTGTACCCAAACGTCGCCGTACGCCCGGCGCAGCCGGTCTGTGATCGGAATATTCCCCAGTCACCCCCGTCCTGCTGGACCGTTTTTAAAGAGGCTTGAGCGTGCGAAAGCCGATACTGGGGGTTGAGGGCCAAATGTGCGAAAAACCACGTTACGGGGTCCGCTTGGAAAACGGAAAATATCCTACTATAAGGGCTTCCCCGAACAGTCAACGCCGGTTTTTAATTTCTGGCTGTTCATCAATGAAAGGCAAGGGATGAGACTGCACTACTATAAACGGTCACGCTGAATCGCTATTGATTCGGACCCTGATGAAAGACGCTCGTGAGATCCTCCTTCGTTAATCGGATAGTGATATCCAGTAGGATATGCAGATACTTCTCACGGGGGTCTAACCCTTTACCATCAACGAGTTACAGTTCAGTTACTACTCAGTTTAATTTTTCACGTTGTTGAATACAGTCTGAAGTCATCGCCGTAATGTAATGATGCCCAGCACAACCTCGCATTCTTGGCGGCGATTGCAACGACAGCACGCCAGTATCCCCGCCTACCAATCAACGAGCAGACCCAACGGCTAAACGAGTCCGTTCTATTCTCTGCCCCTACCATAACAGAACGGGCTCCCTGGACCAGCAGGGTTCGCAGGTAGGCATCACCCGCTTTTGTTATCCTGCCAAGCTTTGATTTTCCGCCACTACTGTATTGTGATGGCGTTAGCCCCAACCAGGCTGCCAGTTGGCGCCCGTTCTTAAAATCATGGGCATTGCCAATACTGGCGACCAGCGCACTCGCCGTTGTGGGCCCAATACCTTTCAGTTCCATTAACTGCTGGCTGCGATGATCTGTTTTGGCAACACGAGATAACACCCTGTCATATTCGGCGATTTTCTCTTCAATATTAGTGAAATGTGCTAATAGATCATCAATGCACAGCCTGACCTGTACTGGCAGAGTTTCCTTCTGGTCAGAAACAGCATGACGCAGAGCATCAGTGCTTTGTGGGGCAATAACCCCGAATTCAGATACCAACCCCCGAAGACGGTTATACGTCGCTGTTCTTTCCTGAATAAATCCCTGTTTTGTCCTATGTAAGCATTGCATTGCCTGCTGGCTTTCATCTTTGACGGGTACAAAGCGCATATGCGGCCGCTGCACAGCCTCACAAATAGCTATTGCATCAGCTGCATCATTTTTCCCGGTCTTACCCGCCATGCGATAGGGTGAGACAAATTTCGGTGCCATCAACCGGACATCATGGCCATACTGCCTGAATAATCTTGCCCAATAGTGGGCACCCGAGCAGGCTTCCATTCCAATGACACAGGGAGGTAAACCAGCGATGAGTTCAGAAAGTGCTGCACGCGACACCTTGGGTTTAACCAGAACTGCTTTACCATTTTGGTCAACGCAGTGAACAGCAAACACATTTTTAGCAAGATCGATACCGACAGTGGTGATGGTCATAACGAATCCCTCTGGGTCAATGTTTATCCCATGATTGCATGAAAGTTAACCAGGTGCATATCCAGGGGAAGTCCCTTCCATTCGCTAAGGCCATTTCTTAAGCACACATGACAGGCAGCTCTGAGCGACCTATAGTCATTCGGACCCTGAGAATTACACTTTTAAGTGATTCAGGGTATGCGCTTACTGGTTACGAATATTGAGCGAGAATCATGTGATGATCGCCGCTTTCCTTTCGAACCAGTAGGTGCTCCACGTTCGCTAACGAATACTCAGGGCATGCAGATATACTGCTGGCTATATTTCTTTCGAAGAGCGTGGAATGCATACCAATCCCCGATAAAAAGGAGTTGGTGATGACTGTGACTAATAAGTTTGCTGCGCACGTTGGTCTGGACTGGGCGGATAAAAAACACGATGTCTGTGTTCAGTTTAAAAACGGCGAACGCGTATTCCATGTGATTGAACATACAGCAGAAGCGCTTGATGCCTGGCTTACTGAGTTACTCCAGCAACTGGTTGAGCAGTGTCGTCAACTGGTTGAAGATAAACGCCGTTTTGTGAACCGTATAATCAACACGCTTAAACAGTATTATCCTCAGCCCCTGGAGTGGTTCTCACATCGGGGTAGCTTACTGTTGTGTGAGCTGATTATACGATGGCCCAGTCTGCAACAACTTAAACGAGCCAGGCGCGACACGATCCGCAACTTTCTGAATGCCAAAGGTGGTCGCGCAATGGCCCTTACCGAGCAGCGTGTTGTAAGTATTGATAACGCGATCCCATTGACGACAGACTCGAGTGTTATAGAGGCTAATGCTTTGATGGCAACAGCACTGGCGACACAAATTAAAGTCGTGAGTGAAATCATCAAAACCTATGACGAACGAATCGAAACGCTATTTGACACGTTGCCAGATGCGGGGCTGTTCAAATCACTTCCGGGCATGGGACCTTGTATGGGCCCAAGAATGCTTGCTGCACTTGGTGATAACCGCAACCGGTTTAATAGCGCTGAAGAAATTCAAAACTACGCAGGTATTGCACCGGTGACAGAAAGAAGTGGCCAGAAATCCTGGGTTCACTGGAGATGGCAGTGTGCCAAGTTCGTCAGGCAGACCTTCGTTGAATGGGCTGCCAAGACGGTTAACTCATCATACTGGGCCAGACTTTATTATCAGGGACTGCGAGAAAAAGGAAAATCTCACCAGTCTGCAATCCGGGCTCTTGCCTTCAAATGGATAAGGATCATTTACCGCTGCTGGAAGACCAGAACCCAGTACGATGAAGCGAAGTATTTGCTGGCTCTCGAAGCGCGACACTCGCCCTTACTGAAGCCATAAAAAGCTTGTCGAATGTCTCAGGGCGTGAAGCGGACAGCGGGAGATGGAAAAATCCCAAGGTTAGCTGAACGATGGATATGTGGTCGATGCGTTGCAGCTACTTTCATCAAATAGTGACAATATTGTCGTTAAAAGTGAAAAAATTAGTGTTATAGTTTTTGAGATAAAGCGTATAGAATCAAAGCAGTACAGAATCTCGTAACTTTTCGCGGTGAATCAGTGATCCTAACTACATCATATTTACTGCGAACTAATTAAAAATCATTACAC
This sequence comes from Rahnella perminowiae, assembly GCF_019049695.1. Taxonomy (NCBI): domain Bacteria; kingdom Pseudomonadati; phylum Pseudomonadota; class Gammaproteobacteria; order Enterobacterales; family Yersiniaceae; genus Rahnella; species Rahnella perminowiae. The sequence goes on along the minus strand of NZ_JAFMOT010000169.1, from coordinate 85,961 downwards.
ACAGATACGTGAAAGGAATATAAAAATGACTAAGAGTTTATTTGAGGATATTTTCATATCGAACCAATATGATGCTAACTTCTCTCCATCTTATCTGGAATCAGTAATGAACTTAAAGAAAGGTGTTATTACTGACGAAATCATGGGTAATTTATTAAAATCCCTATCCAAATATGACCCTCAAAAGTTACACAATCTAAGTCTAGATGACATAAGTCAAGAACTAAAAAGTCTAGGCATATCTGATGATGATTATGATTTATTAAAGTTGGTAGTTTCCTGTGAAGGTTACGATTTCTCAAAGACAATACAAAAGCTAGAATTAAAAATTCAATCCGCGCCAAAAAACGATGACAAAAAATAAAATGATGCCCTCTTTTTTAAATGAAGGGGGCGCATTGAATATGTTAAATGAAAATGAAATAAAAGAAAATCTAGATAACCTTCTAAAAGAGTATAATTCCCTTGGGGATCAATATGAAAATGGAAAAAATAGAAACAGCCTTGATTTGTATGATGATAAAGGTAGGGAAATCTTCGAATTTATAAATAGTCAAGCAAGGGCATATCACAATAATGTCTCAGATGAAAAAGATAATGATTATCAGTATGTTATAGAAACTTGCTTTGAAATCCTTCCACTTATACTGCGTCATTTTAAGTACATCAACCAAGAAATAAAGGCATCGGTAAAGTTGGGTGATACTGTATATTCTGACATACAAAGAATGGCTAAAAAAATGTCAGGGAAATCAAAAGACTTGAGAGATATAAAGAGTGAGTTTCTAAAAAACGAGCTTCCAATATACGGATTTAAACATGGTACATATATGTCTAAGAAAAAAACACAACAATGATAATACTTGGTGTCATCACCGCAATTCTCTTCACTGTTGCACTTATTGGTAATAATAATTTAATGTTCCTGTATGGGTTGTCATTTAATTCACTATTAATATTTATCATTGTTTTTATGGATTTATCAAAGAAGAAATTTTTGTTACTGACTCCAATTTTTATTGTGTCACTTCCCGTGACAATATACATCCTTCCTTTCGACGCTGGAATAACCATTGTTTCTGAATACATAACATTCAAAGCATTAGGGGCTGTTGCGGTCTTTATATATCTTTTGACATTTAATCCATTTGTAAAAATATATAACTCCTTGAGTGCTTGATTCATTCACTTGTATTTTATATGTAAAGGAAAATTTGATCGAGCCATACCGGTTTATACCAAACTCACCATTTCGGAATGGTTCAGAAAATTTACTTAGCATAGTACTTATACTCTTTTCGAACTCAAGTAGTGCCACAAGATCGTTGTTTAAAAAATGTCGTCCGCAACGGTCCTTTCAACTTTGCCGGCAGACGATATATGAATTTAGCTTTAGCATTTTGAATTACCTACAACCCAACGTCCGCTGTTGGCACAGGCTGTGTGAAAACCCTGGCCAAAAACTGAAGTGCGCGTGTCTACGCAAAATCTGAAATTGATCGACTGGTCAGTAGAGCCGAATTTTACGTATGAGCGCGGTTTTTAGCTCTATTTTTGGCAGTCTCTGTGACCAAAAACCTTTTCACACAGCCTGGGCACAGAGCTGCCTGTCAGATTAGGTTTGGCCCTGTGTCGTAGTTGTGCCAGGTCAAGTCTGAGCTAAGACAAAATATCAGTATCTTTCTGAAGCGTCTGAAGGCGCCGTTCCAGGCTATCCAGTCTTTCTTCGAGGTCATGGCTCTGCTGCTCAATATCTTCCAGCGTTTCTGACAGAACATCACGCAGTAACACAAAATTTGCCTGTAGGGCATAGACAAAATAGTGGCCGCGAACCAGTAATGCTTCGCGCGGTATGTCCTGTAATGCCGAATGCGTCATCCATGTCACCAGCGCTTTTGCGCTCATTTCGGTCAGTACGTCCGAAAGTCGGTCAGTTTCTCGGTTCATTCTGGAGTCCTGTAAGTTCTGATGTTGGGAGAGTAATTCGAAAGGGCATGATTTCCGGTCTTTGCGCTGCGGGTTGGTGGGTTGGGGCAGTAAGTGATAGAGAAGAACTATATGCTGTGGTCTACATCGAGCCGTTGCAGCTCGTCGAGCGTGTAGATGCGGAAGACATTCCGGTGGCGGGTTTCCAGCGGGATGTGCTGATGGTTAACGATGACGTGCCGGATGCTGTCAAACAGCCGTTCAAGACCGCGCTTTTTCTGCGGGTCCGGCACGATATAAAAAACGTAGATCCAGTCTTTACGGGTCCGCGCCAGCAAATGGCTGGCGATGATCGACTGGTAACGGGCTCTGGTTTTCAAACGGCGCTCGGTCTCAATGGCAATCACGGTGCCGCCGGGCAGGGTGATCAGCCCGTCCGGGCGGTGACTGACCTGATACCGGCTAAGGAAGGTCGAGCGGTCACCGTTTATCCATCCGGATGCGCCTTTTTGCTCAAGGATGATGCGGGCTGCCTGATTATCAAGGTGATGCTCCAGCGTCCAGCCGGTAATTTTTGAAGGCTCAAACCGCGCCGGGAAAAGCGTATCGTCGGGGGTTAATACAACTGCCAGTCCGTCACTGGTAATGCCCCACAATGAAATCTTCATCGTGCGCGATACCAGGACATGCTTATGTATTAACCCCATGCCCTCGACTTTTGAAAGCAGGGAATACAGCGATTTATGATCCCTGAAGCCGAAAAGCAGCATCAGCGTTTTAAAGTCACTGTACGTTTCTTCCTTCAGGAAATTCAGTAGTCGTTGTATTTTTTCGCGGTGTCGCGTCTGGCGTTCGCTGTATGCGGTGATGAGCATCATTTCCCCTTTAAAAATCCAGCCATGACGGGTTTTCTTCTTTGTTGGTATTCGGTGTTGTCGTATTTTTTTCGCCCATCTCATCAAAAAAAAGATCGGGCCGCGTTGTGGTGATCTCCGGCATTGATACGGATACGGAGGATGTTTCCTCCTCGCTAAAATCCAGGGCGATGTTTACTGTTGCTGCGGTGGCGGCAATCGCGGGCGACACGGCACAGATCTCCAGTTCGCGTTTTTTCACCCTGATGGGCGAAATCAGCGAAGCAGCCGGGAGTGTTTTTGTCGTGAAGATGAAGCTGACAAAATCGGGTAGGTTCAGGATCATATTGCTGTCGGTAAAGAAACGCTCGGCCTGCCTGATGGTGCGTTCACTGTCGATAGTCTCTGTCAGCACGGCATCGGTTTTCGCTTTGCGGACCTCATCATCGACTAATATAGTGCCTGACATTCTGGCTACCCATTCAGCGGTATCCGGGTCCATGACCCGATAAACCAGTTTGAATTTAGCGTTCTCAACAACCGCGCCGACAACGGCGTCACCTTTCAAATCTGCCGGGCAGTCTCTTAAATCGGCAATCGACTGATGGTCCATAATAATATGCACGCCTTTATCCCGCGCCGCGCCTAAACCTTCCAGCGCTGGCCTGGATAAATGATATTTCAGTTCGGAAAGATAAATAGCAATGGGGCGCGGCACGTCTTTCACTCGCTCGCGCCTTTCTGCCAGCTGGTACAGGCGAACCAGCAGCATGCGCTGAGCGGTAATGATTTTGCTGTTGCGCATTGAGCCAATCACGTAGCAGCAACCGCCTTTCTCAAATATTTTATTAAGCGAAAATCCGGTGGGGGCATTGATGGCATTGAGTAAGGCCAGCTCTTCAATTTTCCCGAAAAAGGCTTTTATCTTATCTGCAATACCCTGAACGTAGTCGCCGTTATAAACATCCCGAATGGTTGAGGCAGTATTACGAGTGACAAATTGTGCGGCTATCCGGGACGCTTTTCGGTCGTCAATGCGATAAAAGTCTGACTCCTGACCTTTCTCTGCCAGGCTGAACCCGGCAACAAAAAGCTCTTCCAGTTCATCGGCGGTGATCTCTTCAATCAGGTTTAACTGGTATTGGGGTTTACGCAGGTCAATCAGGGCAAAAGGTTTGCCTGCATCCTCGCAGGCTTTCCGGTAAAGGTGGGGTGCCCATTCATCATCCTTGGGGTCCATCACAAATACGCCTTCACCGGCCAGAATGCTTTGATATAGTAATATCCCGGTGGCAACGCCCTTACCGGCGCCGGTGGTCCCGATAATATCCGCGTGTTGTTTTTGCCAGTCCTTTAACGGCAGGTACATCGGCTGAATATTGCGGTTCATGCCGATAAATAACCCTTTGCTCAGGTCGATATAATCCAGTGGGTCATAATGCAGTGTTTCCGGCAGCAGGGATTTCACCGTACGGACATCAGTGCGTAATTCCCGTTCAAGCGTGGTTTTTCTGACAAGGCGTTTCTTTATTTTATCCAGTTCGGGGGTTAATACCCTTCGCAGCAGAATATGCAAAATAAAACCCGTTACGGTAAAAGTAATCAGAACCGGCCATGCCAGAACGGGAATGCTGGCGACTACCCGGCCACGATAAAGCCACTGGAAAATCCAGATAACAACCGGGGCCATCGTACCGGAAAGAAAACACACCATGGAAAAAGCCATAATCAGCTTTTGCCACAACGGGGCTTTTTGCCGTTCATCGCTTTTCATGGACGCGAAAAACGGCATCGTCAGCCCCGATAACAGCGCCAGCATCAGCTGATGCTGTTGCATAAAAGCCATGAAGCTCAGTGCGCCATTCACTATCGGTGACAGTGAAACGGCCAGCTTATTCAAAATCACGATGCCTCCTTCGTCAGCAGTTCGCCCCATGACATCGCCCCATCAATTCGCCCCACGGTGTCGGGCGAAAAGGCGGGGCGAACGTCAGGGACGAAGAAGGTGGCCGCGTTGCGGCCATGTGCAGGGAAGCATGCTTCCCTGCACGACACGGCGTGCGCCAGTTCATGCGGGCTGGACGCCCTTATGATATGTCACATGGGGGTAATGTCGTGGCTGGACGCCGCGCCAAAACCCCCAACGTCAACGGCGGCACACCGTCGCCCGCTACGCGCGACCACCCCCTTTAAGACGGTCGCTTTCGCCTTTTTCTTCCCTTTGCTCGTTCCTCGCAGCGGGAATAAAAGGGAAGCTGACCTTTAAAGAGGGTGGTCGCGCCACGCTACCGGCTTTTGGCCGGAGACTTAGCCGCGACGGTGTGCGGGGCTATGCCCCCCAAATAAATCGCTGTCGTGGGCGACAGCTTTTCGCTCGCTGGGGCGGCGAAATTTATTCGGCTCCCCCCGGCCTGCAAAATCCGCGTGGGCGCGGCTGTTTGCCGGTGAGGCGCGGTGCCTGAACTATTTTCGCTCCTTAACCCGCGAAAATAGTTCTGTCCGCTGCCTCATTTTTACGGCCTGCATTTCTTCACTCCTTAATTCGTGAAAAATGTGCTGGGCCGTAAAAACCGGAAAACCACCACGCCTTAAGCCTGATTCGGCTGAAATATTTTGGCGCTATAGGGGACCTGCGAATAAAATTAATACAGGGATTAATAGTGGCTCTCGCGGATTTCCCTGATGATGTCAGAATAACACTGACGACTTTCTTTAATGCTGGTTTCATCCAGCGTAAAACCTCGCCGGTTGGCTTCCTCTGTCAGCGTTATTCTGTCGGTGGCGTTCAGCGTTTGCAGCAACTGCAATAACCTGCAGACAACCCGGTAGTGATAAATTTCATAATAAAGGCCGCATCCGTGCATCGCCTCATTTTCAATGTGCTCAATAACACAGGCTGCGCGCATGGAATCCCCACGCTGATGTGTCCAGGGATGCTGAATAAAACCCGGTTTGGTCATAAAGATAACCTCCGCTAATTAACCACGCATGCGGCCAAATTTACTGATTATCTGGTTGATAATTGCCGGGGCTGCCGAGTCACACTCAAGTAAAAATGATTTTCTCGCATCGGCAGTATGGTCTGGCAGAAAACCGTGCTTGTTCTTTTTGACGATATTAAAGAATGCACGTTCGGCCGAATGGCATTCATTGCCGCCGCCGTTCCCGGTGGCTTTACCGTACATACATAACACCACTTCACAGGCGTCAGCGGCCATGACGGAGGTGGAATATGACGCCATAATGCAGAGCAATAATGCGGAGGATATTGATTTTTTCATTTCGGTCACCTTCATATTCAAACGAGTGTTGCGTAATTCGATAAGTTATTTATTGAAGTCCTTTGCTGAATACACCTCTCATGCCATTAAGATGAAGGGGTTTAAAATAAACATCACTCATCCGGCGTATGTCACCGTGAATATCAATGCTGACTATCACATCAATGCTCTTAAGCACCTTGCGTAACAGCACGTCGAAAGGCATGTTCCGGCAGTCGGGGTTTTCATAGCAGCGGTCAATTAACCCTTCAATGCATTCTTCCGGGCTGCCCGCATGCAGGGAGGTCATTAATCCCTCATGTCCGGAACCAACGATTTTCAGCGCATCCCAGGCTTCCCGACCGCGAATTTCTGCCAGTAATATCCGGTCAGGGTTCATACGATAATTGGCGCGTATCAGTCTGCCGGGCGTGACAATGGCATTATCCCCGGCATCCGCCGGATAAAAGAGATGGACATAATTGGTGTGGTGATAGAAGCGGATTTCGGGACTATCCTCGATGGTGGTCAGCCTGAGGTGCCGGGGAATATGGTGCAGCAGCGATTTCATATAGGTGGTTTTACCGGATCCGGTTTCACCGACGATAAAAATCGTCTTGCCGTATTCCACCGCTTTTTCCATAAAGCGGGAAATTTCCCCACCTTGAAAATAGCGGGTCAGTTCAACATCTTTGCCTTCCGTTCGCTCCTTACCGCTTACCCGGTTATAAAATCCCGCATCAATCCATGACTGATGCGTTTTCTGCCCGAATGAGGGTTTGCGCAGCGTAATAGACACGGTATTACGCTCACAGGCCGGGGGAATGATGGCCTGAATGCGCTCGCCTGATTCAAGCGTGGCGGAAAGGATCGGCGAGGTGTTGTCGATATTATCGTCCTGCCACGACGCCAGTGCTCTGGCAAAGGCGTAACACTGACGCAGCGTAACCGGGGAATCATGTTTTTGCCATTTCCCCCGGATTTTGGTATGGAGTTCACCCGGCCGGTTAACGGCAATTTCCGTCAGGCCGTCCTGCGCAATAAACTCACCAAACAGCTGGTTTTTCATAAAATCCAGCGACAGGTTTTCAGCGTTCATACCACCTCTTTTTCAGTCGCAGCTGCCAGACGGATGAGAAATCAATGTCGGTGCCGGTCATGATCCCGATGACATCACCCTGATTCAGGTACAGGGTGGGCGGGATATTGATGCTGTTGTCCAGCGTCGTTTTCGCCATTTCCGCCGTGGCTGCGCGGGTGTTTTCGGTGTAGTCGGTATTGCGGTCTTTCCCCGGGGCAGCATCCGACGCCGCCGCTGCCACGTCCTGCACGGTACTGAGCATCAGGGCATTGCCGAAGCGCTCCCAGAAATGGTTGTCGATCCAACCTGAGATCCCCGCTTCGCCGAGCGGGCCGCTGGCCTGCGTATCAGTTAGCGGGATTTGCAGGCTGCCGGGCTCAGGCGTGCGCAGCTCCGTCCACAGCACAAACATCCGGCTGCGTCCGTGTTGCAGCGCCCCGGTGCGGTAGATGCCACGGGCGACCGTTCCCGCCGGGATCAGCGTCACATGGTTGCTGGCGCTGTAAACATCTTCACTGACCAGGCAGGAAATATGCCCCCCGGCATCGGACACGAAGCGCCACATCATCGAACACGGGATATAGCGGTCCACCGGGATATAGAGATCAGGATCGAGACCCAACCGTCTGACGCCGGTGACTCGGGCGACGCCCGGATTGCCGTTGTTACCCGTTTCCGGCACGGCAGTATCCGTGCAGCGAAGGCTGCCATCCTTTCCTCGGGTCAGTACTGACGGGCAGGATGTGTACGTCGTGGATGATGACCCACTGTCGGATGTTTCTGCGTGGCTGCGCGTTTCACCCGGGGACGTGCGTGCATTATCACCCGGCATTGTTCGGGCGTTGTTCAGCCCGTCAGCCAGCGCGGCTGCCTTGTTCAGGGCGGGTGGGGCCGGTGGCAGGGTGGGTGCGGGAGTGACGGTCTGGCTGGCAGGGGCAGTGGCTTTCTGTCTTTCCGGCCCGAACAGGCCAAACGGGTTACTGTCCATGCCCAGATTTTTACGCTCCTGCTGCGCAGCCCCGGCAGAGTGTGGCGGCGCGGTGTCGGCTTCTTTCTCATTACCCCCTTTCAATGCACTGAAAATCCGATCGCCGCCGGATGCCAGGGCGATCACCAGCGCCAGACTCAGCAGGCTGACGATCAGCGTACGGCGACCGGATGCCTTACGAAAACGGCTCACTTCCGGCTGGCCGGGTGGTGTTTTCTGCTCCGGCTCCTGATACGCCATTGTCGCACGGGCGCGTTCGCGGGCTTCCGCTTCCCGCTCTGCGGTGGTTTTTTCCGGTTCATCCGGGACAGGTTTATCGGTCATTTCGCCTCCAGCGTAACGGACGGTGAAACAGTGTCGCTGCGGGTTATCGGGATGCGCCCGAATCCGTCGTTTTCGATCCCCACCACCGAGGTGCCGTAACGCAACACCAGTTGTGGCGCTGCCGGCACCACCATCACGGTGTAATTACCCTGCTTAACTGTCCGGGGCGTGAGCGCCTGCTCCCGTCCGTTAACCACCCGGAAAACGGAAGGCAGGGTTCTGATGGGGGAAAAACCGATATATGCAAAACGACCATCGTCCCAGGCAAAATCCGGCGCGATGGAGGTCGAACCGGCGGCGACCCGTTTGGTGTAGCGCCAGTTGCGTGGCATGCTGGCCTCTCCGAATGCCGCTGCTATTTGCTGCTTCTCCTGTCTTTCACGCTGCTGCGTCTGACGCGCGGCGCTGGCGGCGGCGGATTGCTGGCGAACCTCGGCCGGATAGTGGTAACGGATAACGAACGCCTGCGCGGGGGAATCGTGGTCCAGCACGTTCAGCTCCAGGCTGTAATCACGCTTTGAGGTCACCACGAAGAGGTTGGTCTTCCAGTCCTTTGCCGTGGGCAAAAATACCTGGCTGACGTTGTTGCCGCTGGCGTCCGTCACCGGCTGGGTGATGGGGTTCGGGCTGACGCCCACCCGGTTATCACTTTTCGTTACCGTCCAGCCTTTTGGAAAGCCCGCTTGCGCATCAATCACAGCTTCATCGTCGTCAAACAGCAGCGTGGTGACATAGCCAGGGCGGGTATTCACCACGGTGGCGTTCTGGCTGTTATACGATACGTTCTGCATCCGGCTGTCATAGGCGCTGCCGCGCGGGGTGGCGGCGCTCCATGTCGCGCATGACGCCAGTAAGCCCGTCAGGAGCAGGATGTTTTTCAGCATTATTCGCTCCTCAGTTCTTTATCGCGCTGGTAGCTGGTGACGATAAAGCCCAGCGGATTCACTTCCCGCTGACTGTCCGTCAGTTGCTGATGCGGTACATAGCGGTAAGTGAGGCGGATATTCCAGAAGTCCGTTTTCACTGAATTATCAGAAATACGGCGAAGGGTACGCTTGATACGCAGGGTTGCCAGGTTATCCTGCCCGGTGGCAGGCGCGTGCACATTGGAAATAATGTCGATATAGACAACATATTCGGCTTTATTAAAAACAACGTCCGGTGCCTGGTCGCCGTTAAACCCGTCAAGATAAGCCCGGTTCACGCTGTCGCTGTTAAATAATTGTACGTCGTCATAATCACGCTGGAGGGAGAAATAGTTATACCCTTCGCGGAGTCTGACATAGTGTGCCGCCAGTGAATGGGCCAGCGCTTTTTCAGACGCAATATCCCGCTCTTTAATGCGGGTCATATACTCATAACGGCCGGTCTGTTTATCCACCGACCACAATTCAATGTCAGTGGTTTTCAGCGGCAGCAGAATAATAATGGCCGTAATTGCCAGTGCAGCCAGAATCAGCCCGGCAGCGGCCACCCGCCAGGCGGTTTTGCGGGAACGCTCTTCCTTTTCCAGCAGGATGGATTCAAAAGAGCGCGAGACATTAATGATACGCTGAATATCAGACATGGTGAGTCAGCTCCTGAATTATGGCGGGGGAATTAACCGGCTGGGGATCGCCGGACACCGGCGGGAGGTCGCCCTGATGCTGCGCGCAGCCCGTAAGCGCGCACAGCATCAGAAGCAAGATGGTGAATTTCATGGAAGCCTCTTATCGGATAAATGCAGGAAGGCCGCACCGCTGGCAGAGGCCACGGCGTGACGGAGAAAAGAAATTAGCGGTCGGGAGGATTAAAGGTGACGCTGCTGATTCTGGCGCTTCATGCTTTCGATGGCGGTGGCACGTTTCTGCCAGGCGTTCACGGCTTTGCCCGCACCTGCGCCAATGAACCTGCCGGTTGTCGCGGCTGCTGCCATGCCACCTTTGGCGGTCAGTCGGCCCCCGGCCTTTATGCCGGGTCTGGCGACGTCGGCAGATTTGCTCACCAGCCCGCTAAGTCCGCTCATGGTTGCACCCTGTAACACGGCCTGTACGGCGGCACCGCTCAGCGCAGTGGCTATTTTCGCTGAAAAATACACCACGACGCCCGCGGCAATTCCGGCCAGCAAACATTGCGCCGCCAGGGTCACCATATTGCTTTCAGCAGACGTTGCTGTGGCGGTATCCAGTATTTTATTCAGGTAGTTGATGGCGATCCGGACAGACAGGGCAGAGAACATGATCGTTAAGATTGCGGTAAATATTGTTTTCAGCCAGTTATCAAACATGGGTTTAAGAAAACCGTACAGCAGGCAGAAAATAAAGAGTGGGGCGGTGGTGGTCATTAACAGAATGGTGATTTCGGCGAGCAGGTTGACAAAGGTTGCAGCCAGTAACAGAACGATTGCACCGGCCCAGACCAGCACCTCGGCAAAACCGCCATTCACTTTAACGTAGGTGGAGGTATCGAGATTAAACAGCGTTTGCCCCAGCGCTTGTGCCTTTTCCCACACCGTGTCGAGCAGCGCCCAGACATTATCATCGCCACTGATGCCGTCCTTAAGCCCTTCAATGGCCACAATGATGGCATCCAGCCAGCCCTCGCGGTTTAAAACAAAAGTGGTGATCAGCAACATGCGCCCCACATCCCAGACAACATCTTCAACCGGTGTCTGGAGTTTGCCGCCAAGCGTCTGATACCCCCGATACGTAATAAATAGGGTGAAGGAACTGACGATAATCACACTGATCAGGGTGCCGTAGGTAGAGGACTGACCTTCTAACACGGCATTGAGTCCATCCATGATGTTTTTGTCCATACCAACAAAAATACCACCGGACATGGTGCCTCACTTCAGAAAAGAACAGATGGGGAATAAAAGATTAGTGATAGTCTCCTTTGCAAGGGGCGCCCAGACGTATTGCTCTGATCAGAGTTCTAGCAATCCATTAGAAAAACAGTAACAGTCCTACAAAATGCCAGACGTCTGCATTGGATTTGGCAGTGCGATCATTAAAATTGAGATTGGTACTATTCTCAGAACAGCGATAAGGCACTGAACCTTGAAAAACAAAATTGATCAGTTCAGAGATGGCGCTAAGGTCATCGAAATTTTAGATGTGGACGACCAGACGCCTTTACGTTTCATGTTTGGGACACCGGAAGGTCTTTATGTTGTAAAGGATAAAAGTATTTTCCTGATGCAAAAGGCCGATCACATCGATCCTGAGCGAACCAATATCAATGTGAGCGATGTTTATCAGAAGGTGTTTTCCTACGGTTTTGATAATCCGATTGTCGGGAAAATACTCGTTTCCGGCGAAAGGTTGTTTAGTTCCGGATTTATGAGAGATGTCATTTCGCAAGAAACAGCGATGGGACTCATCCTCAAAGGGACAGGCATCCTCTGTGAGATTCACGACCTGACCGAGAAGGTTTTCGAACAGATTTCAGAAGTCGCAGATGCGGGTGGGCCAAGCGGAAATAAAGGACAAAAGTTGCCTCATACGTCCAATCTGCATACAAACATTGACATTTATATAAGGCTAGCCGACAACCTACGACAGGTGTTGACCGATTTTCTTGTGTCAATTTATAAGCCGACGGAAGGAAAGAGGCTGCTGGAAAATCTGAGAACTACCATTCACCAAAAACACGGTGATATCCACGGATTCTGTGTGTTCTTCGACAAACTGATCTCAGTGATGTGCTTTATACGAGAGCTACGCAATGCCTGGGAGCATCCGAAAGCCGGTCAGAAAGTTGCCTGGAAAGACTTCACGATGAAACCCGATGGCAGGATTTATTCGCCGACAATCGAACTCATTAGCGATAAATATCCACAAGATGAGATGGATCTTGGTACATTTATGAAGCAATGCACCGCGATACTCATCGAGCAGTTGGAGGCCCTGATTGGCAACGCATGTGCTGCCAACTGTTCCTTCGGTGGCTTTAAATGTGGTGTGATGGAGTTACCTAAGGCGTGCCGTCCACACCCTGAAGCACGCTTGACCTGTGCAGTATTTCTCAATGGACAATGGCAACCAATCGGGTAGTTCTTTAACCTCCCTATAAAGAGTTCAGATCAGCAACGGGCGCAGTTAATTGCTGTTGCTGAAAGGCTTTCTGTTTTTGCTGTTCCAGCAGCGTTGCGCGCTGTTCAGTTTGTTTGACTGACATCTCCCACTGGCTGGTCAGCGCATTCAATTGTACGCTTTTGGCCGCGATGGCGTTAGCCAGGTCTTGTGACTCTTTCGAATCCTGCGCATTAGCAATACGGTCCGATAAATCTGATATATCGTCGAGCGTGCCCGTGATCTTGTTTTCAACCTCGGACGTATTTTCTATTGCTACAGCCTGATTCAGGATCATCTGTTTGCAACTGTCCAGATAGCGTTGTGAAGCGCTGGACGGGTTACAGGTATCGAACGTTTTATATTTGTTATACAAGCTATTAAGTTCAGACGAATATGACCCGCTTTGGTTGCTCAGCAGGTCATCCAGTGAAATACCGTTTTGACGAAGATTATCGATATCGGTTTTCAGACTTTTGGCCTCGCGGAGAAATGCCTGAACGTCCCGCACGCCCGTTGCTGTGGCTAATTGCTGCTTGTAGGCATCGAGTTCACTTCTATAGTGGGTGACGGTTTCCTGCCACTGCTGGAGTTTCTGGATCCACTGATTCATGGATTCGGTATTCTGTACGGCGTCGAATACCGGTATTCCGGCGCTCATCGCCTGGGTGGAAATACACAACGATAATGCCAGTATGATATCTCTGAACCGCATTTTCATTACCTCCGTCATGAATATTACAGGGCTTTTTTAAGGAAGGCGGCTTTCCAGTCATCAGGCTGCATTCCTTCCTGATACAGGGTGTCGAACAGTTTCAGGTTGTCTTCGCTCCCGCTCAGCATTTTGGTAAGTTTCCCGAGGCCCGATAAATCCATTTTCGCCATCGCCACAAACGGCCGGGTTTCACCTGCGCGTAACGGAGTTTTCAGAACCACCATAGAGCGCTCACCCGGATCGAGGTTTCTGACGATGTCGTACACGCTTTCAGGCACTTTCATCTTTTCCACGTAATCCGCCCGGCTGGCCTTCGGGTTGGCGAGAAAAATCTGCGTGCTGCACTGCTCAATAATCGCCGGAGCAATAGGGTGTTTGACGATTTCGTCAGGTGACTGGGTGGCGGGGACGAAGATGCCGTTCAGCTTGCGGATCACTTTCAGCATATTGAGCGAGAAGCGGGAAAATTCGACATCGGCCAGCCATTTCCAGAATTCGTCCATGAACATCACCAGCCGGCGACCATCCAGCAGGCCGGTGACGCGGTAAAGCAGATAAAACGTGATGGGGCCGCGAATATCTTCATCATCGAGAAATTCCGTACCGTCGATACCCACGTTATCAATGTTGCCGATGTTGCCGATGTTGAAGGTGTCCTCCTCATTGTCGAATACCCAGCCGAACTCGCCCCCCTGCGCCCATTGTTTAAGGCGGATGCGCAGCCCGTTGATGCGGGCGTCGGTGGTTGGCGGCTCCGGCAGGACTTCCAGCAATCGGGTGATACCGAACTTGCGGTATTCGGGCGGGTAGTCGAGCATAATGGTATCTACGGCGGCACTGATCCGTTCCTCATCGCGCGGATCGAGCGGCTTGCCGTTGCGGCGGCACAGCATGCGCACCAGTCGTTTGATAAAGCTGATATTCCGCCGGGTTGGGGCAAGCGAAAACGGGTTAAACCCGGTGGGCGTGCCGGTACGGATACGGAAGTAGCGTCCACCCATCTGGCGTATTGCCATCTCCGCCGCCCGGTCCTTGTCGAAATACACCGTTGTGAACCGCTGGATTGTGGCTGAGGCGGAGAACGTCGCCGGATTGCGGTACTTCTGCATCAGTTGCTGCATCATGGTCATCAGCATTGTTTTCCCAGAGCCGGTTTTCCCGATAATCGCTGTATTACCCGGCGTTTTTTCGTTGAAGTCATCCCGCCCACTCTGGCTGTCGTGCAGGTTCAGGTAATACCCGCCACCACCCGGTGATTTGAGGATGGCGATGGCGTCACCCCAGGGATTACCGCTCCGCTTGTGGGAATGAAAGTTGTGCAGGCTCGCCAGGTCGGCAAAGTTCTGGCTGCTGACGGCCACCAACCGCGGGCGTAGCGTATACACCCCCGGCAGTTGCGCCAGGTACGCAGCGGGCAGCGACAGCGTGGACAGCGTCGTCATGATGCCGAGGTCGGCGAAAGGCTGCGCCAGCGCGTTGGTATCCTTCACCACCTGCTCGGGGCTGTCTGAAGATACCAGCAGGGAGAAGTGGTATTTCCCGCAGGACACATGCCCGGACTGGAGCAGGTCACGCAGGACAATCAGCTCTTCCCGCTGTGAAATGGCGTCGTCGTCCGCCGAATTCAGGCGCTTTTCCGCCAGGCGAATATGCTTCTGCGCCTCATCGCGGGCCATGCAGGTGAAGGACTGCGTAAGCACATACTCGCTTTCGGCATACAGCAGCGCGTCCAGCAGGCCGGTCGCGGTTTCAGGCGAGTAATCTTTGATTTCCAGACTGCGAAAAAAACGGGAGCTGCTGACCGTCTGGCACTCGGCGGTGTCGGTGGTAAAAAAGACATCCGGCGTGCTTAATGTTTCATAAAACGGCGCACGCGTGACCGCCACCTTTTGCCACTGGCCGGTGAGCAGACGGTGATAAAAGGACAACTGGGCGGAATACACCCGCCCGTTGTCTTCATACATCCCCAGCGGCGTCGCCGTATAGCGGGACAGCGCGGAAGCCAGTGCCTCCCGGTATTCCAGCATCACTTTCAGAGCATCATCCAGCGCCGCTTTGCGTTTACCGGACGGCTGCGCCTTCATGGCCTTTTTCTCCAGCGGAGAGAAGGGCGCGTAGCAGAGGGTGAAAAACAGCCGGTGCCGCCAGAACGGTTTTTCGCTGATCGGCTGGTAATAAAGCCGGGTCACTTCATCAGAAAAGGGAATGCCTGAATTCGCGTCAAAGGCATCGTGGTATTTCTCCCGGATACGGTGAAGATAGAACGTGACCGGCAGGCCTTCATATGCGCGAATCACGTTATTGAGATGCGTCGCCATTAACGTCAGGTGATGTTCGTCCTCGCATTCAAAAACGGTGCCCTCCAGCTCCCAGCTGGCAACCAAATCACCCTGGCGGTTTCTGATGACGTGCGGGTGAATATGGGAGGAATACGGAATGTATTTATCCAGCGTAACGCGCTCGTTTAACTTCATTTTTTCAATAAACTCCGAGACGTCGACGGCGTCATAGCGGTTTGTCAGCAGGGCATTAGCACCAAAATGTTTATTGGTGCCAAACCGGCCACGGGTTTTAAAGGCCAGCCAGAGCAGCCCGAAATAGTGAATATCGGTTCTGGCCTTTGCCTTCATCTCCAGCCAGGCAGGGATAAGCAGTAATATCAGGTAATAGCTGACATAGACCGCCAGCAGGACGATGGCCCCGCTGACCATCACGAACGGCACGAGGGGAATGCCGGCTATGGCGGCAGGTCGCGTCAGCGCTTTGTTCAGCGTAGCCATCGTTGCCTCCCTTATGACGCCCAGTAGGCACCGAAACCTGACGCACCGACAATAAGGATGGCGCCAATGATGATGTTACGCATGTCATGCAGGCTCTTGCCGTCAAACAAGACTTTGTATCCCACCCACATGGTGGCCAGCGTGATGGTGACGGCGGCCAGCCCGAGCAGACCGGTAGAGGTGTTGCTCAGCGTCTCATTGGCTTTATTAAATCCGCTGTCTGCTGCCAGCACCGGGCTTGCCATTAACAAGGAAGAGAGGACGGGCCAGTCAGTCTGTTTTCGTTTCATCATTGTTCCTCCTGGGGGCTGGGAATGGGTAACGCGCCGCGTATCACGGCATTGGGGTAGCGCAGGGATGTCAGAACTGACGTAGCGTTATCGGTAAGCTCACCACGCAAGACGGCGGCGGGGTAATGGATTTCCGGCACGAGCTTTTCGGCGGTAGGCCGCTGCCGGTCTTCCCGCGTTGACGGTACGGCGTAGCCGATGCGCTGGATGTAGCTGGTCTGGTTAAACGCGGATTCCGCTTGCTGACCGGTCATGAAATTTCCCGAGTAGTAGCAACTGAGCGCACGCTTGAGGGAACCGCCGCGGCGGTAGCAGTCGGTGAGGATGTGCTCAAAGACGGACAGGTTGGTACAGGGGTCAAGAAGGTCGCGGGCGCTCACGCCGTAATGACGGAAATTGGTGCTGGTGATTTGCATCAGCCCGACCGAATAACGTCGGCCCTGTGCCGCCAGCCGTCCGGTGAGACTGAGGGCCTCATCCTTGCTTGTGGGGAAATGTGAAGTCACGCCTTTGCCACCGGGCAGGATTTCAGCGATGGCATACGGATTCAAACCGGATTCGACCCGTGCCACATCGAGTGCCGTAGACGGGTGAACGCTGGCGGCGCACTGCATGGACGCCGCCAGAAACACGGAGGTGGAAAGCATGGTGGCCTCGGAACGGTAAACCGGGCAACGCGTACCGCCATCTGACGGGACAGGGCCGGGAAAAGGGGGAAGGGCGGTTAAACGGGAGTATCCTGTGTCGCATCGCCGTCATCCCTGGGCTCAAGGAGCACCAGCTTTCCGGAAACGGCAATGCCGGGTGTCAGTACCACGTTCAGGCCGGGTTTACCGTGATGGGCAAAAGCCACGCCGACTTTAGTCCACCAGGTGTTTTTTTCACCCAGTGGGTCGGGCTGACTTTCCTGAGTGACAAATACGTGGTAAATGGGTTTTCGCATGGAATATCCTTTAATTAAAATAACAGTGCATGAAATAAATAGGTCACATCCCAATTCTGCATTCCGGTTTTAACGGGTCAGCGAGAACATTCAGCGGCACCCTGAATTGTGGTTATGTGACAGCCCGAACCTTATTTTTAAAGAACAATACCCGTTCCAAGAGAATTAATGTCAATACGGGTAACTATTATGTAATGACGTTTTCATGATCAGATATCCGGGGCGGTATATAAACGATAAATTCAAAGTTAAAATGAGAGAGATAAATTAGTGGTGGAATGGGATAAGCTTTGAGGTAAATAAAAGGAAGTGAAATAGTTAATAAAGACGACTGTGGATTTATAGTTAATGATAGAGACATGCAGGGGAAATATTCCTGCATGTCTCTGTGACCATTATTAACGTCTTCGGCGTTCAAGTTTTTCCTGACATTCCGTGCAGGTAGTTATGCCCGGCAGCGCCTGCCGTCGCTTTTCAGGAATGGGCTTACCGCATACACGACAATGGAATAATGATGGCGTAGACCCTGGCTTAAAACGACTCTGTTCAATCATATCCTCCAGTCGTTGCTCATTAAATTCCTGATCGCGGTCAATCTCATCTGGCATGGGCGGCCCTCCGGTCTAACGCCTCCCGTTCGCAAAGTGCGATACGCTTCCAGACGATGGTCAGTGACAACCCTTCGACTTTCGGCAGCAGGGTTTGTGTTACCTGCATCATGGCGGCCAGCGCATCGGTCGATTCCAGGTTGGCCACCCGGCATTGTTGCCATTGTAGCCAGATAGCCGCATCCGTATCTTCGTCCGGCTCTGGCGTCCGGCCATAAGGCACACGGACGCCCAGTAACCGGCGGCGAAGGCACACTTCGTTGGAGGTGAGGCCAAAATACTTGTTGAGTAGCGCAATTGACCCGCCGAGCCGGATGGCATGATTGATACGCTGTTGCTGCAGGACCTCCTTACGGGATTTTGCCAGAAGCAGGTGTAATACGTCGTGATGAACCGTCACAGCCAAAAACTGCGCAGACTCCCGACTGATGATAAACAGCTCGTCTAGTGATAATTGGTTGAGGGCATTCATTTCGTCGAAAGTGAATCCTAGCGATTCACAGTGACGAATGTTGCCATCCTTCAATGCATGCAGGGCATCGGTTAATACGGCGTAATTAAGTGATGGGATAATCATGGTATTTTCTCCCTTCAGCCTATTGAGCGGCGGACTAATTTAATATTGATCCATTCGTCAATTTCCGATTCGAGCCAGGCGACACTGGCCGGGCCAATCTTGATTGAGCGGGGGAAGGTGCCGTCTTTCATATACAGATAGATTTGAGAGCGCTTCAGGCCCGTTTTTTCTTCAACCTGTTTCAGACGTAATAACTGATGAGATGTCACGGTATTCTCCTGTGGCAGATATAGCGCTAGCCGGGAGATAACACGACAACACAAAGTCGTGGTGTGGAGAAAGGTGATGAGCCCGTATTACGGAAAATACAATCCTTAATACGGGTTTTCATAGCGAAGGGCATCATCTTACTTTTGTGTTGGCAGGGAAGGGGGCGAGCCGCGCTCAAGCGCAGCCTTGAGCGTGTCGCCACTGAATCGATCGGTAATGCCTTCCTCTGATGCCCATTGTTCAAAAATGGACAATAGTTTATACGGTTGCATGATTAGCGGACTGATAGTTTCATTATTTTTGCAGGCAAGCCAGAAGAGGCGTGATAGAGGGGTGGATATCCGAGTTGGAGAGGGTGGAAGTATTTCTTTTTCGATCGGTTTGTTGATCAACTTATCAAGTTCACTTTTTCTGAGGACAAAGCAGGCATCACTCGGTAATTCATGCATAGGAAAATAACATTTATTAAAATCTTTTTTTAGGTCGTTTAGTGCTATTTTTTCGTAACCATCCGATGAAATATCTTTAGGTAGCCTTTTTACGTGTCGTTCGATTCTTTCATGCCATGTCATCTTTTCGAAAACTTGAAACGCTTCCCCCAATAAAGAAACGGTAATGCCATAATTATTCGACCTTGCTCCAGTTACAGGTGGTGGAATCTTTAATGATTGTGCAAGTAAACGCTGTATAAGGACATATTCATAGCCGAGCAATGTTGTGTCGATGACTCTCTGTACAGGGTGGATATATCTTCCTTCAGTACTGAAAGTTAAATTGTTTTCGCTGACAAAGGAACTTTCGGCAAGCATGAATGATTTCATCGTTGACGAACTTTTTATTGGTCTTAGCTTTAATTTATGATTTCGTGATTTAATTTTCCTCAATATTACTGGGGATTGAAAATATATTGAAAGACGAATTTTACCTTGTAGCGCGAATCGATAAAAATCACTTTTTTTTATTTTACACCCATTCAATCCGTTGAAGAGTCTAACAGCCTCCCTGATAGTTATCCAATCTGGAATTCCATCTCTAATGTTTGGGTAAGTGGGCTTTTCTGACATAGTACATCTCCTTTCACACAATGATATTGCTGATGAATGTCGCTGTGTTTTTGAAAGGTGTTTAAAATTACGATTGATACTAAACAGGCCAGAATAATAGAGGCTGAATTTGTAAAATAAACACTACTTGTATCTGGTTGTGATATTTTTCAAAGAGGTAAAATAAAATGGCTCAGTGATTTGGTGTTCACTGAGCCATTTTAAATGCTATGTGTACTATCAGGAGTAATCGGAGGTGGTGCGTCTTTTATTCGAATTTATTTGTAATAACATCCACAAAATACCAACGATTACAACTCCGCCTCCAACCCAAGTAGGGCTTGTAAGACCAATAACATCCAGTGCTACACCCCCCAATAGCGACCCTAATGCAATTCCTCCGTTAAAACCGGCAATATTCAGTCCTGCTGCCACAGCTGGAGCTTCAGGTGCATGTATGTGAGATAGCCCTATCACTCTTGCTTGCATTGAGGGGACCGCTGCGTATGTCAATGCTCCAAGCAACCCAATAAACAGTGCCATTAACATTAAGGATGAGACAGAGAACCACATAGCAAAGAGGACGATCGCCAGACCAATAAGAATTGTCATCACGGCACGTTCTGCACCTTGCTTGTCAGTCAGGCGACCACCCCAGACATTCCCGATAGCGGCCATCACGCCGTAGACCAACATAAGCAAACTACTCATACGCTCGTCTACATGCGTTACCTGAAGTAGAATCGGGGAAATATACGTATACAGGGCAAAAGATCCTGCATAGGCCAAAACTGTAATTCCTGCTCCGGCAAGCAGTAGTGGGTTAAACATGGCTTTTAAACCGTCCATGGCATTTGCTTGCAAGGAGGGATCATTTTGATCCGTGGGCATCAGCATTGCCAATCCAATGAAACCGATCGCTCCACTTGCCGTTACTGCCATGAATATAGACTGCCAACTCAACAGACTACCGATGTAGGTACCAAGTGGTACGCCTAATGCCAACGCAATTGTAAGACCGCCAAAAACGACCGAAACAGCGGCGCCAGCACGATGTCGCCCAGCCAGTTGGGTTGCCACACTTGAAGCAACAGCAAGAAACACTCCGTGCCCTAAACCGGAAGCAAATCGTGCAATCAACATAGGCGTTAGGGACTCAGACGCACCGACGATACCATTGCCAACTGTAAACAGGCCCATAGCAACAAGTAATAATCTTTTACGAGGCCATCGTGTTGCCAACGCAGTTAATCCCGGAGCACCAATTACGGCACCGAGGGCGTAGGCTGTCACCGCTGTACCTACATGACTGACACTGACGTTTAGATCAGTTGATATCCTGGAAACTAAGCCGATCGTGACAAATTCAGTGAATCCCAAAGCAAAAGCGCAGAGTGCAAAGACATATATAACAAAAGGCATGCGTTCTTTCATAACTCAGGCTCTTCTATTTTCAATAGAAGCCAACAAAGGCAGCATTGCCTCAGCGACTCCTTTTGCGGAAGCGGGATTCTGTCCGGTCACTAATCTCTCGCTGACAATCACCTGTGGCTGAAAATTTGCGGCTGCAAGATG
Organism: Rahnella perminowiae; assembly: GCF_019049695.1. Classification (NCBI taxonomy): domain Bacteria; kingdom Pseudomonadati; phylum Pseudomonadota; class Gammaproteobacteria; order Enterobacterales; family Yersiniaceae; genus Rahnella; species Rahnella perminowiae. Next base: position 64,732 of record NZ_JAFMOT010000169.1, on the reverse strand, counting down.
CTCAGCACCTCTTTGCTTCAGCGTGTCTTCAAGTAAGAATGGAACAATGTCGTACAACCCTACAGCACGTTCTTCATCGTTGGTAAAAGCTGACACCTTTTTGCCCGCAACCAGATATTCATTATCGGAAAGCCGAATATTCACCAATCCGGCGGGGCCATGACAAACCGCAGCGACAACGCCACCCTTTTCATAAATTCGTGATGAAACACCCGCCAACTCTATATTGTCAGGGAGATCCCACATCGTCGCATGCCCTCCTGCATAGTAGACGGCGTCATAGACGTCAGGATCAATCTGCGAGGGTTTTAATGTGGTTTTAGTTGCCTCGCGTAAGGAATCATTATTCCAAAAGGAGGCGTTAACCGGATCGCTGAGGTCTAAACCGTCAACATGTGTCTTGCCTCCCCTGGGACTCACGAAATCAATTTCATATCCTTCTTTTGTGAGTACATCGTAGGGGTGAGACACCTCAGAAAGATAGAAACCACTGGGTGCGGCATCTTTACTCTCGGCTTGACCTTTACGGTCATGGCTGGTCAATACAAACAGGATACGTTTAGGCATTTTAACTTCCTCTATATGGGGGGACTTAAAGCAAAATTCTTCTGACTGCATGCGACATAACAGACTTGTCATATTGAGTCTTATTGTGGAACAATCTATTTATCCTTTAAATAGACCTAAACGGACAAACACTTACCCCAAAATGAACAAAATAAACTTGAGAAATGACGACCTTGAAGTGTTTTTACACGTCGTCGACAGAAACAATTTCTCTGCCGCAGCACGAGACCTACAGATACTCCCCAAGATGGTGAGCAAGCAGATAGCCAGGCTGGAAACTGCACTTGGCACTACACTTTTTGAAAGAAACACCCGTAATCTACGTATTACAGACGAGGGCAGAGCTATAGCTGAGAGGGCTCGCGTAGCGTTGGCCGTTCTGGATGAGATGAAGGAACTTTCCCGAGGGGATAGTGAGGAGTTAAGCGGAAATATTCGTTTGACTGCGCCCGCACCGTTTGGCCGAAAATATGTTGCTCCTGCGATCGCTGCATTCTGCCAAGTACATCCGAGGGTGGGCTTTGATTTAAGGTTATCTGACCAAATCCAGGATCTTTACAGTGGTGATTTCGATCTGGCTATTCGTATGGGGGATCTGGCTGATTCTCGCCTTCTGGCCAGAAAAATAGCAAATAATAGACGTATTCTCATCGCATCGTCCGAATACCTGAAGAATCATCCACCCATTGAGCGACCAGAAGATCTTTTAAATCACAACTGCTTAGTATTCGCTTACCCGGGTTTTTTACACAATTCATGGACATTACGTAAAGACGGTCATGAAAGAAGCATCAGCGTTACTGGCAACCTTATCAGTGACAACGGAGACGTATTGCATGCCTGGAGTTTGGCGGGGCTTGGCATATCTCTTCGAGAAACTTGGGATATTCATGATGAATTGAGAGCTGGGAAACTTTGCCGAGTTCTGCCTGATTGGGAAGCAAACACATCTCAGATCAGTGTTGTCCGGGCGCGGCGAGAACCAATACCCCGTAGGCTAAGTGTATTTATTGATTTCATGACTGAAAAATGGAAACGGGCACCATGGGATGATGATTAATGTTCCGAGAGGTAGTCCGAACCGGTCTAAAAGAAGCTAACCGCTTCGCTGACCAACGGAATTTTTGATAACTCGATTTGAGTTGAGGTTGTCAACGTTAATAGATAAAAATACAATGATTATTTAGCCAATTTAAAGGTTTAGCGACTATCACTCCCCAGAGTATGTAATAGAAGACAACACGCCAATCCGAATCTCATGGCATGCTTGAAACCTTAATGCCAACCAGATATAACGCACTTAAAATATAGGTATATCAATGGGTTATCTTGATACATTCTATTCTTACCCTATAAAATCCTTTAATTGTTAAAATAAGTTAATATGTATAGAAGCATTAACGGAACATGTTTATAACATAATACTGTGCAGGCTTTCGATTTTATGTCGTAATCGGAGAGCTTCAGGCTCTTAAGGATGCGCAGTATGAGCTATCTGGTTCAGTTACGAAGTTTTGTTGAAGTATACAAAGCTGGTTCGATTTCAAAAGCGGCAATGCGGTTGGGCATAAGCCAGCCTGCAATGTCTGCCCACATTCATTCACTTGAGGCTTTTACCGGGTGTGTTCTCTTTACTCGTCGTTCACATGGTGTGGTGGCTACAGTGGATGGGGAGGAATTGGCGAGATTGGTGGCTTCAGATTTAGAAACGATTGAACTGAAGTTGTCGATGCTTAGATCACGTACAAGAAAGTCCTCGGGGACAGTATCTTTCATCGGGCCAGCAGAATTAATGTGGTCAAAATTACCGTACTTGGTGAAAATATTATTCAATGAAGGTATTAAATTTAAAGTTTTGACAGGAAATAGGAAGCGCATATACAGCTGTCTTCTGGACGGAAGTTGTCAACTAGGTTTCACAACTTCTATGCCGGATAAACAAAAATTTGGATATGCTGAAATTGGAATGGAAAAGTTAATAGTTGTGGTAGCGTCACTCATAGCAGACAACTTCAAAGAAAACGAGGACGTGATTGATACGCTGTCGAAGCTTCCTCTAATAGCTTATGATGAACAGTTACCCTTGATAAGGGAAGTTTTCCAGGATTCTTCGCGATTTTTTGCACTGCTTCGTCCGTCTATTACTGTACCGGATTTGCGAATTTTAGAAAGAATGATCCGAGAAAATATTGGTTGGACTGTGATGCCTGAGTATTTATGCGCCCAAAGCATAGCAAGAGGTCAGATCGTTGAAGTGAATGTCCATGAGAGACTCCCTATAAATTCAATCTATTTGGTATGGATTGATAGCTCATTACGTAACCCACTCGTTTCAGGAATCAGAGACAGAATTCTCGAACTATCAAAAAATAGCGGATTTATGGTTTGAGATACATAAAACAGGCAGCCTTATCGGCTGCCGTGTCATTATTTTTTCCGTGGAGAACGCTTGGCAAAGTCATCTGCAATGTCATTCAATTTTAGGAATTTCACCCCTGGATGACCAAGCATATGAGTTAAGAGGCGTTCGAGCATCATTAATACGTGCGGGCGTCCAGATACGTCCGGGTGAATCGTAAAAGTAAAGATCGCATATTCATGCTCACGGTAGACCCAATCGAATTGATCTCTCCACAACTGTTCGATGTCCCTGGGATTCATGAAACCTTGGCTGTTGGGTTTTGTTTTCATGAACATGAAAGGAGGAATATCGTCGATTGTCCAACTGGCGGGTAATTCAATAAGGTCCGTCTCTTCTCCGCGTACCAGCGGTTTCATCCATTCGGTCGGTGTCTTGGAATAATCTATCTTGGTCCAGGAATCACCTTTCCTGACATAATAAGGCTGATGATCATGATGCATTAGTGAATGGTCATATTTGATGCCATTTTCTAATAGAAGATCTGTGGTTACAGGAGAAAATTCCCACCATGGAGCGACATACCCAGTAGGTCTCTTCCCTGTTAATTTTGTGACCATGTCAATGCCTTTTAGAAGGACTTCTCTTTCTTGGTCAGGCGACATAGATATTGGGTTTTCATGACTGTAATTATGAACCCCTACCTCATGTCCAGCATTGACAACTGCTTCCATTTGCCGAGGAAAGGTTTCGATGGAATGACCAGGCATAAACCAGGTGGTGGGGATATTAAACTGGTCAAATAGATTCAGAAGACGTGGAGTACCTACTTCGCCAGCGAACATACCGCGAGATATATCGCTTGGAGAATCTTCTCCCCCATAAGAAGATAGCCAGCCTGCAACGGCATCTACACCCACTCCAAAACCACATAGTATTTCTTTCGCCATGAGTTATTACTCCTCATACAGAAAAAATTGAAATAATATTGCGTTAAGAGGGTTTCTTGACTAATTTCAAGAGATCCTCGGTATCTAATTCATTAATTCCTTTTTGAAGTGCCATTAATTTATGCTCAGGGATGTTGTATCCCCAATTAGCCCAAAATGATTGAATGCCATGATCTAATGCATCAATAACATTTTGGATATTGTCATCAATAAATAGAATATCCTCGTTTTTATCGAAGGCTATTGATTTTAGCAAGGTAAGAGTCTTGTTTTTGTCAGTCATCCTTCCATATATTTTATTCGCGGGTATGTTTAAACCATATTTACTTAGAATGTATAATATAGACTCTTCATCCTTTCCTGATACAATATAGATATCATTAGCTGTTTCAAATAAATTTGAAACATCCAATAGCGGACGGTGTAGTTCAGCCCAAAAATCAGGGTAGAGACTTCTTGCCAGCTTCCTATAATGGATGAACTTATCCCTGAATATTTTCTTATCTTCAGTTGGAATTGATTCATATATAGCAGTGAATCTGTCATTATCTATAGCTTCATTACCAAATTCAGTGAATGAGGCAATAAAGTGACCGTCATGGCGTACAAAATTCCTTAATTTCCTGAATCGTTTAGCCATCAGGCGTGGGATGTTTTGAAGTACATCTTGGTTAAAATCACTGAGAGGTCTGTCATGTAATACATTCCATGTAATTAGCATGCATTCGTCTACTCCATCAACCACGACCCCGTCGAAATCCATTGCTATTAACATCGAATTATACCACCAGCGGTTCTTTAAGAGTTTCGCCGCGCTTCCATCTATCTATTGCATCGAATGTCTGACGCATAAATTTTCCACATTCAGCATAATAGGAGCAAGTTATGATATTCCCGTCGACAACTACATCTGCTTCAATTACATTGGCGCCGGAATTAACCATATCGTCTTTCAGACCAACATAAGCGCAGGTGAGTTTGTCTCTTAGAATACCGGCAGAAATCATAATCCAGGGACCATGGCAGAGCCCAGCCACAACTTTCCCCTGTATTACCATCTGCTTTAGAAAATCTTTAACTCTCTGATCTTGGCGAACTCTATCAGGCGCTTCATGACCGCCAGTGAGAATAACAGCATCAAAATCAGTGGCGTTGAGTTGATCAAAATTAATATTGTCTTTGGATCTTTTATCCATAGGAACAGTGATGCCATATTTCCCTGTCACTGCACTTCCATCCTTTGTTGCAATAGATATATCGTATCCTTCCTCTTTAGAACGATAGTAAGTATAAACTACATCGTGATCCTGAAAACCTGGACCAGTGATTATCACTACTCGTGTCGGATTAGACATGTTATTTTCCTTCTTATTGCGTTACGGGAAGTTAATTAAAAATACATTCTGACCACAGTACATTTCTGAGATGGCATCTTTAGCTCGTAGGATATGAATCTTTCCCATTAGATGGCTTTTTACATCTAATGAAATAAAAATAAAATCATCCTCGTCATTCAACATTTTTCTATCAAGATTTTTGACGGAAAAGTATGCTAATTTGTGTAGGTCATGTTCTCTGATCAATGTGCCTGCAGCTATCTGTTGCAAAGGAGGTAAAAGATCATGTTCCTGTGATTTCTTTTCATATGCCATATTTTGCCGGCCATAATTATCTTTAAGTCTGAGTAAGTCGAATTTGTTTCTTGGATTTTCAACTTCGATTAATTCGATGCCTGATTTTCCCGAAATAGTCTGATGGAATACACCTTTTGCAATATATATGCTGTCCCCAGATTTTAACGCCTGATGTGTACCATCAAGAAATCTGGTCTCGCCATCACCATGTAGGCATATAAGGACGGTGTCTTTGAGTATATGACAATGCATTGAAGTGGATTGATTCTTTGATATATGAAGGCGCCATACATCAAAAATAGAATCACAATAAACTCTATACTCATATCCCCATGGTTTTTCTATGAATCCATTGAGATGTAAGTCTTTCTCAAATGACTCACCATTATTTGAAGTTGAAAGTAGGATTTTGTTTATTTCAAGCAAGTCATATACATTTGGAGTCCGGTTGTGGATTTCCATATGGTCGCTCCCCCGCTAATTGAATTGCTGAATGTTGATTTCACTTCGGTCAATCGTTCTGTGATTTCAGTCTATAACGGTTATTTAGTACGAGAGAAATAACTTTTATGAGGATTACCTATATTGTTTCTTTTGATCAGTCCTTCATACTCAATAACTACTGAAAACTATGCTTCTATACTTGGGTACTGTTAGAGATGCTAGATTCTGTGCCGTCAGGAGGTCATAGCTCACAAGCGATTAAGATGCTTAGCAATATGCCGAACTCGGACGGCAGCACGATACAGCTCATGATATATGTATCCGATGTTTACCAGAGGCCGCTTTGTTTGAATCCGTAAGGACAGGCTGCAGGTCAGTTCAGTAAACCAGCCTGTCTCCATCAGTAACATGCATGCCGAACCCAGGGATATTGTGGAGGCCGATACCAGCTGAGTGGTGATTGTCCTATGCGCAAAAGCTGAAGATGTCGCAAGAGTCTATCATGAGATCGAGAAAACGAAATCGCGGATAAGTGCATTGAACAATGAAGGTACCAGAGCGAATCCGGAAAATCTGACGCGCCATTATGCCAGCTCAATGCAAGGTGCTTAAAGGATTTTCCTAGAGAGTGGGTCGTTCGTTCTGCGCCAATAGCATACGTATGCCATCACGTTGCTGCCGGTCGTAAGCCAGATAAACATCGGAATAAGCACTTAAGGCACCCGAGCGTGAAAAGATAGAAGCCCGTTTACTAAGCGTGCTGACCCCAAGTCATCTTGAAATTTATAGAATCCTTTTCATCGATGTGAATTGATGCGCGAGACACACTAATGTCGTGCGTCTGGACTGATTTATTAATCCTTCATTTCATGGTTTTTATAGATAGGTCTGCTCATCTTAATTTATAAAAAATTCTCACCTGGGAGTAAGGATGTCGATTTTTTCAGGTTTACTTAATGCACAGCGAAGCCATTTTGCCGGAAAGGAGAATGCCCTTGCCTCGTCAATGTGGTTTGCTACTGCGGGTGAGTCCGTGGTAACTAAGCCATTAAATAGCAGCGCAAATGTCGATGTATTGGTGATAGGGGGAGGGATCAATGGTCTGACGGCAATGCTACAGCTTACAAAACTCGGCGTTGATGCAATGTTGATCGAGGCCGGTGAGTTTGGGGAAGGCGCATCTGGTCGAAATGCGGGGATGGTGAATCCAGGGCAATTTCTTGGCCCCGATGAGATAAGAGCAATATTAGGCGTCGAGTATGGCGATATCTTTGTTGATGAGCTCAGCAAAGGACCTGATTTGGTCAAAGAAATCCTTATCGAACATGATATTAATTGTTATGCAGATTTTCGTCCGGTCATCCGCGCAGCGCATGATACTAAAACTGCTCAAATGCTTCATCGTCAGGTTAAGCTTTGGTCTGATTTAGGCCAGCCTGTAGAGATTCTTGAAGGGAATAAACTCTTTGAAATTACGGGCTCACAGCGTTGGAAAACAGCCTTAATGGACTATAGGGGGTTTACTATTCAACCGTTGGCTTACGTTCGAGGATTAGCTAATGCTGTACTCAGAAAGGGGGGGCAACTTTACCAAAATGTTCGTGCCACCTCCCTTAGCAGAGAGGGGGCTGATTGGATTGTTTCTACTGTAGAGGGACATCCTATCCGAGCTAAAAAAGTCATTATGGCTACAAACGCTTACACAGGTTCTTTACATCCCGCATTTGCGCAAGCCCTTGTCACCTGTGGTGCATTTGGGGTTGCCACTTGTCCTTTGGACAAAAAGTTGCGAGGCCTCATTTTACCCTCAGGCCACTCTCTCTACGATACTCACAAGATACCGCTTTTTTTGCGTTATGACCCCGAGGGGCGATTGATGATTGGTTCACTGGGCAATCTTTCTGACGACAGTAGACGTTCGATAGAAGCTTGGGGGAAGCGGGTTTTGAAACGCCTGTGGCCTCAACTTCCCGCACCACAATGGAGCCATGTTTGGCAGGGGACAATTGGGTTGACGAATCATCATCTTCCCAGATTGTTATCACCAGAAGACGGATTAATTGGAACGATAGGATGTAATGGTCGCGGTATAGCAGCAAATAGTTACTTTGGCCGAATGGTGGCGGATATAACAATGGGGCGAAAGGTGGCTCGCCCACTTCCTATTGAAAAGCAGGCACCAAGAGCATTCAAAGGCCCTCAGCAGGATGGGTTAGATCTTGCCATGCGCCTTTACCGTAATACTTTCCTTCTTGACTGATTTTTTGGGTATGGGGAAGAAATGTGCATTATTTATTATACCGTTATCAATAAAAGACCCGGAGGTAAATAAAATGAAAATCGTCAGAATTTCAGGCTTTGCGGTTAAGTATACAGTGCGTAATGGTGGATTTCGTCTGTCTGGAGGGCGAAAGTTTACTGAGTTCCCAAGTCTGATACTCCGAATTGATACTGATGAAGGGATCAGCGGGTGGGGGGAACATGCTTCCTCGGCTCAATATATGGTGGCATTGCATTCAGGTGCAATTGGCGCACTTTCCGAAATAGGTCCTGAACTGATCGGAGCCGATCCGCGCCAGCTTAAAGTTATCCATAACATCATGGATAGAGCGGTAAAAGGTCACCAGTATGCGAAAACAGCGGTCGATATAGCTTGCTGGGATATTGCTGGAAAGGCTGCGGGGTTGCCTATTGCTGACCTCCTTGGCGGGATACAGCAGAAAGAATTCCCAATGCTCAAAATGGCAGTAATGGATGAACCTGAAATTATGGCTGCCAGTTGCCTTAAATTAGCCGATGAAGGGTTCCGTACGGTACAAATCAAGATTGGTAATGATTGGCGCGCTGATGTTGAACGTGTAGAAGCCTGTCTGGAAGTTGCTCCAAAACTAGATCGTCTGGTTGTGGATGCAAACGCTAATTATATGCCACATGAAGCACTTTCTCTTTTAAATGCATTAGGGCCTAGGGATTTTATTCTCGAACAACCTTGCCGAACATTAGAGGATAATTTATCAGTGCGCCGCCGCATCACTCAGCCAATGGTGCTGGATGAATCTTTGGACAGCATTGATGCGGTATTCCGCGCACACAAGGAGGATGGATTTGATTTAGCAATGCTTAAACTTAGTCGATTTGGCGGGATACTCCCCTTAAGTCTGGTGCGCGATTGTTGTGTTGCCTGGAATCGACCTGTGACAATCGAAGATATGGCAGGAGGCGGTATTATTGCGGCAGCGTCAGCGCATCTTGCTGCGAGTACACCAGCGAGTCATTTGGCAGCTGGCTCATTCTGTACTGCCTACGTCGAGCAGACCTATACGCTGGGCGACTGGCCACAAGGGGCTATCGGACGACTCCCTTCTGATAATCCTGGGCTTGGTATTGATGTCGACTTAGAGGCGCTGGGAGAGCCAATATTTATTTACGAATAATTAATCCAGGTTCCAAATAGAGAGATGAGTCATCGCGAGATACTCAGCCGCTAATCCTTGGTAAGACAGGCTAATCACCTGATTGTCTTCAGGTGATGGTGCTTATTTCAAAAAGATAACGGTATTGGATGGCGTTTAAAATGCAACGTATCCTATTTTGGTCTTGTGATGAGATTATTTTTTATATAAGTAAATATGATGACAGGCGAGTAAGGGTTGACTATTGAATCTCTACTCACCCACCTTTTCTTATGTTTATGCATAACGTACATAATAATAACTTATGCCATTACGCTTTTTAAAATTAATCTTTAAGGATGCAGTAAGGTTAAAGTGGCCTTTACGCTAATAATACCGTGAGGTTTGTTTTATTAGTGCGCCATACGCATTAGTGCCGTGCTTGTTTTTGAATATCTAACTCAACGTAAAAATGTAATATTTGAGCTCAGGAGTTATTAACTAGGCAGCAATATGTGCTTATTTAAATGCTCATATTACTAATTGAAAGGCACCCCATAATACAAAGTAATTAAAATTCACATTTCGAGGAACAAACGATGAGGCCAGTGAAAACTACCGGTGAGGATTACGATGTCATTGTGGTTGGGTCCGGTGCCGCAGGGATGACCGGGGCACTCGCACTGGCTGTGGCTGGTCTTAAAGTGGTTGTTTTAGAGAAAAGCCATTTTGTCGGTGGCACCAGTGCAATGTCTGGCGCTGATACCTGGGTAGCAGCTAACCATATTGCTAAGGCTGAAGGCGTTCAGGACAGCCCGGAAGAAGCGCTGGCTTATATTGAAAATGCACTGGAGAGTGAAGGTTCATCACGCTTTCGGGATCATTGGAAGGCTCTTTGTGACAATGGGGGGGCTATGCTTCAAATGGTGATGAATAATTCGCCGCTTGATTTCAGATTGACTCCCGCCCCGGACCCTATTGATGTTAAAGGTGCCAAAGCATATGGGCGAAATCTCTCGCCTATGGTTCTCCCGCGTCGTCTTGCCGGGCCTTACGCCAGGAGAATTCGGCCTTCAACTTTACCTCATCTTTTTACCTTTCAGGAGATGTTTACTCCAAATCCATGGTCCAGGCCGTTCTATACAATCTGGAAAATGTGGCCTGAATTAGCTCGCAGATTACTGACTGGCCAAAGAGGGCAAGGCTCAGCGCTTATGACTGGTTTGATAGCAGGGTTTATTGCAAAAGGTGGAGAACTGCGCACCGAACAAAATATAGCCGAACTTTTGACACAAGAGGGGGCGGTGGTCGGTGTGCGGTTGAGTGATGGAAAAGAAATCAATGCCCAACATGGCGTATTAATAGCCAGTGGTGGATTTGAATGGGACCCAAAACGGTATAAGAAGCATTTTGCAGGCAAGACTGATTGGCTATGTACACCTGATTCCAATACCGGCGGCGGACTTACACTTGCAGAAAAGGTGGGCGCTGCATTGGATCAGATGACTGAAGCCAACGTACATCCTGCTTTACCCGTTCGCTATGAAGGGCGAGCGCATGGTATGCCAGTAGCATGGCATGTAGGGCCTAGCGGCATAATCGTCAATGCTTATGCCAAGCGTTTTGTGAGTGAATATGACTACAACTTAGGCGCTGTACTTAATCAGCGAGACCAAAGTGGCAATCCTCTTCATTTACCCGCCTGGGTAATCTGCGATCGGCCCTTTATCTATAGGAATTTGCCATTCGCATGGTATGCATTTCGTGCAAAAGGATGGATTCGAAAAGCGCCAACACTGTCGGCTTTAGCAAAAAAAATTGGTCTCGATCCGAAAGCGCTTGAAGATACTGTTGATACTTTTAACCACTATTGCAAACAAAATTTTGATCCTGATTTTCACCGAGGCGAGGCGCTCTGGGAGCGCATGCGTTCGGGGAACTGGAAAGCTGGCGAAAAAAACTTGTCGCTCGGAGGAATTGGCAAAGGGCCTTATTACGCAATGCCGATTAATCGCTCAATCCTTGGCACAAAAGGTGGCTCATTAACCAACGCAAAAGGACAGGTCCTTTCAACCACCGGTGATGTTATTCAGGGGCTTTATGCGGCAGGTAATGTGATGGCCAATCCAATTGGAAGTCGTGCCATAAGTGCTGGCACGACAATTGGACCGCACATGACGATGGGCTACGTATGTGCACAATCGATTATTTCTAAAACACTTTCTTATATAAAGGAATAAAGATGCATATCTTCGAAAACACAGACGGTTATAGCAGAGTGTCGCTCGCACAGTTCCCGACTCCTTTGCAGCGACTCGACAGACTATCTGAACATCTGCGGCATGAGATTTGGATGAAAAGAGATGACCTGACGGGCTTTGCCGGAGGAGGTAACAAAGTTCGTAAACTCGAATTTCTTATGGCTGAAGCATTGAAGCAAAAAGCTACGGCGGTAATCACTGTTGGCGCATTGCAATCAAATCACGCGCGCCAAACTGCCGCCGCTGCCGCTCGTCTGGGATTGGCATGCACTTTAGTTCTGGCTGAAGCCGTTGCTGGCCGAACAGATGCCTATGCCAATGGGGGGAATCTTACGCTGGACCGCCTGGTGGGTGCTGTCATAAAACGCGTACCTGCGGGGGAAGATGTGAACACTGCGGTTAATCAGGCTATTACAGACTTAGAAGCTCAGGGACATAAGGTTTATGTCGTTCCTCTGGGCGGCTCAAATATTATTGGTGCTCTCGGCTATGCAGTTGCCGGACGGGAGATTGAAGATCAAGCGCGGGCAGTTGGTCTTATAAATCCAACAATCATTACCGGGTCAGGATCTGCAGGTACTCAGGCGGGACTTATTTTAGGAACGGATATGCCGGTTCTGGGAATATCCGTTGCTGCAAACGAATCAGACTTGAAGTTAAAAATTTCCCAGATAGTAAATGAAGGCAGTGAATTAGCACAATTTCCAAATGCTGATAAAAAAGAGATAAATGTTGATGATCGCTTTGTGGGGGCAGGGTATGGGCAGCCCTCTGAAGAGATGAAAGAAGCTGTGGAATTGGTTGCCCGGCTTGAAGGTATATTCCTTGACCCTGTCTACAGCGGAAAAGCAATGGCAGGCCTTATTCATCGAGTTCAATCGGGTGAGTGCTCGGGGCCAATTATATTCTTGCATACCGGGGGAATGCCGGCGCTATTTGCTTACGATGACGTTTTTTGACCCTCCCTTATTATCTGCTTTGGGTAATTTATATGACTGATATTCGTAGAGTTTCACATTGTAGTCATTGGGGAGCTTACACAATCCTTGTTGAAGGAGGGAGGATCATTGGTGTAGAGCCTTCAAAAGACGATCCAAACCCCTCACCGATTATTCATTCTATAAAAGAATGGGCAAAAACGGATCGTCGCGTACTCACCCCTATGGTTCGCAAAGGCTGGCTGGAAAATAAGAACAAAGAGACCCGCGGGCAAGAGGAATTTGTTCCGATTAGCTGGAACGAGGCTATCCGGCTCGTTGCAGGTGAGATCCAACGCGTAAAATCAGAATTTGGTAACGAAGCCATCTTTGCTGGCTCATACGGTTGGGCAAGCAGTGGCCGATTTCACCATTCGTCCACAATGCTCAAGAGAATGTTAAATCTTGTGGGTGGGTATACAGGACATGTTGATACCTATTCTTATGCAGCGGGCCCGGTCATATTACGTCATGTTCTGGGGGATACCGATGCTCTGGTTGGCAAAGGCACAACCTTTGATACAGTAGCCGAGCATAGTCAGACGCTGCTTGCTTTTGGCTCGTTAAGTCCTCGCACTGCTCAGAATGAAGCAGGAGGTTCTGCCAGGCATTCCTTTGAAACAAGTCTTCGAGAAATCACCGCGGCCGGCGTTAAGATCATTCACATTTCTCCTTTACGTGATGATATTCCTGCTTCGGCAGGCGCAGATTGGTGGCCGGTCAGGCCTAATACAGATACTGCATTGTTGCTTGCACTCTCCTGCGAAGTAGTGAAGCTAGGTCGGCATGATGCTGCATTTTTGCGTACTCACTGTAGCGGAAGTGAAGAGTTTTTAGCTTATCTTTCCGGAGATAAGGATGGAGTTGAAAAGAATGCAGCGTGGGCTGCTGAAATCACTGAACTCAATGCGGACTGGATACTAAAGCTCGCGGATCGAATTTCGACAACACGTACCATGATTGCTATGAGCTGGAGCCTTCAGCGCGCTCATCATGGTGAGCAACCTTATTGGGCGGCAATTGCTCTTGCAGCGATTTGTGGTCAGATCGGTTTGCCCGGCGGCGGAGTAGGATTTGGCTATGCATCGCTCGGTGGAGTTGGAGGGCCGGTAACGGTTGGGAAAAACCCGGCAATTTCGGCAGGCAAAAATCCTATAAATACTTTCATTCCCTGCGCGCGAATTACAGACCTTCTGCTCAAACCCGGTGAAACATTCACTTATGAGGGTAATACTCATCGTTATCCAGACACTCGTCTCGTCTATTGGGCTGGTGGTAACCCGTTTCACCATCACCAAGATCTCAATCGGTTAACTGAAGCCTTTCGTCGCCCAGAAACTATCATCGTACAAGACCCCTATTTTACGGCGACTGCACTCCATGCCGATATCATTCTTCCAGCGACCACTTCAATTGAACGCAACGACTTAGCAGCGAACACTCGAAGTGACAAAATAATTGCTATGCAACAGGCAATCCCTCCAGTTGGACTTTCGAGGTCCGATTACGACATTTTTTCAGATATTGCGGAGCATCTTGGCGTACGTGGATCCTTTACTGAAGGACGAACGGAGATGGAGTGGTTGCGATATCTATATGAGGATGCCCGGGCAGTAAACCGTAACGAACACGCCTTCGACATGCCTGAGTTTGAGACATTCTGGCTTGAAGGCTCTACACCTACGCCTGTGAAAACACATGGGGTACACCTGCAGGCGTTTCGAAGTGATCCCAGCGGTAATCCTCTCATGACAGAGTCAAAAAAGATTGTACTGACGAGTCGGCTTCTCAGCTCTTTACAATATGAGGATTGTGCAGCTCATCCTACCTGGATTGAACCTGAAGAATGGCTGGGTTCAGAAGCTGTAGGAGAGAGGCTTCATATGATTTCCAATCAACCAGAGGGGCGTTTACATAGTCAATTAGAAACTGGGGAGGCAAGTTTGTCTCATAAACGTAAGGGGCGTGAAATAGCAAGGATTTCACCTAAAGATGCCCTGCGTTTCAAGCTTTCTCAAGATAGCACTGTGAAGGTTTGGAATAGCCGGGGTGCGTGTTTGGTAACCCTTTGTGTTGATGATGCAGTGCGCCCCGGCGTTTTGGTTCTTCCAACAGGAGCATGGCTGACACAGACCGAACAGGGAAATATTGATATCGCAGGTAATCCTAATGTGCTCACTTTGGATATACCTGCTTCAATGTTTAGTCAAGGATGCGCAGCCCATACCTGTTTAGTATCCGTTGAATTAACAGCTTGTCCAGAAAAAGACGCCATCAGTGAATACAAAGCGAGAATGGATCTACTTGGCATAGGGACTTCTATTTAGGTACGCCACTCGGTGGAAGAGATTAAAAAAATCAAACGCAAAATTCGCCGGAACCTCGGCCAAAATTAAGGGGTAATAACATGAAATTTCTAGAGTTCAAGTCAAAGTTTTTCTCCATGATTGTAGCAGCGTGCGTTTTTCTAAGCACAATGTCATTTGCAACACAGACCCTGGCGAGTGATTACTGGGAAGGTGTAAAGCAACGTGGAGAGCTTCGTTGTGCGGCAGCCATTGCTGCGCCTTATGTTATGAAAAATCCAAAAACAGGTGAGTATGGTGGGGCCTATTTAGACTTGTGTAAGGAGTTTGCAGACGTACTGGGAGTTAAGGTGGTATTCGTTGATACAACGTGGGATAACATCGTAGCGGGTCTTCAGTCCGGCAAATGGGATCTGGCGCCTGCGTTAAACCTTACGCCACAGCGCGCTCTGGCTATCAGTTTCAGTGGACCGGCCGGTTACGATGCAATGACTTTCCTTTACAGAACCGATTCTGAAAAAGTTGGTCATCCTACTCCTGATTTGAAGACCTTAGACGTTCCTGGAATGAGAATAGGCGTGGTGGCAGGGACCGCTCAAGACAAAGCGGTGACTCAACGCTTTAAAAGTGCACAAGTGGTTCGCCTTCCACAACTCGCTTCACTCCAGTTAGCCATTCTTTCAGGTCAGGTTGACGTAGGTGGTTTCCCTTACGATGGTGGAGTTCTCGCCCAGAAAACGCAAGGTGATCACCTGACTTTGCTAAACCCTAAGCCAGCACTCATTAAACAAGCCATTGGTTTTGGGTTGCCGCGGAGTATGGAACCCCGTGATATTGCGGTATTTAATATCTTCCTTGAAGAGAAAGTCGCCTTAGGTGAGGTTGATGATTCGATGATTCATTATGGTCAGATAATGTTGGGTAAGGCTGACTGGTAATAAAATACCTACAAAATCATTGTCGTTTAATCAATTAAGTAAGAAGGCAAGTGTTATTACCTTGCCTTCTTAAGGATAATAAAATGCATACACCTGTATTATCTGTTCGCAATTTACGAAAACAATACTCCCCGACCGTGAAAGTCTTGTCTGGATTATCATTTGATATGAAAGCAGGGGAAAGAATAGTCGTTATCGGTCCCTCTGGTGGTGGGAAAAGCACGCTGCTTCGCTGCGTTATGGGATTGGAAAAAATCGATGCTGGTATTATTGAAATTGAAGGGCAACGTTATATTGAAGTCAACGCTGTGCATGGCAAAGAAAATTATATTGATAAACGTCTGCGTGAAAATGTGGGAATGGTCTTCCAACATTATACATTGTTTCCGCATCTCTCTGTTATTGGTAACCTTATATTATCGCCAGTCAAAGTACGAGGTGAGAGTAGGAGTAAAGCCACTGAACGAGCCATGAAGATGTTGACATTACTTGGATTGTCCGAGAAGGCACATGCATCGCCCGCAATGTTGTCCGGCGGACAGAAGCAACGAGTAGCGATAGCACGCGCTCTGTTGTTAGACCCTAAAATGATGCTCTTTGATGAAGTAACTTCAGCACTTGATCCTGAGCTTGTTGTAGAAGTTGAAAACCTCATGTTGGATTTGGCTTCTCAAAATATGTCTATGATACTCGTAACTCATGATATGTGGTTTGCAAAGCGCATTGCTACACGCGTTATTTTTTGCGCTGATGGCGTTATTGTAGAAGATGGTTCACCTGAGCAGGTTTTTGAAAACCCCAGCAACCAACGAACTCGAGAATTCCTTAAGAAAATAATGCACGTCGAAAAAATTGCATAGGAAAGTAAAATGGGAAGCTATGTTCTTAATTTTGATTTCGTTTTTGACAACCTGGGTATTCTGCTGCAGGGGATAGTGATAACATTGAAGCTAACTGCCATTTCTGGCTTCATTGGGATCGTTGTAGGTTTTTTCGTTTCATTGTTAGCCATGAGCCCATATAAATTTATTCGTTGGCCAACTATTGCCTATATAGAAATTTTTCGATGTACACCAGCTTTAGTACAATTAGTCTGGATATTTTATTGTGTACCCATTTTCTTAGGTATATATATTGATCCCATTCCAATGGCTATCCTGGCATTAAGCCTCAACATTGCCGCTTACAATGCAGAAGCTTACCGTGCAGCAATTCAGGCAATCCCCTCATCACACCATGACGCATCTATTGCTTTGGGGTTAACAAAACGTGTTTACACGCTGTATGTTGTCTTCCCTCAGGCATTTATTACTGCCATACCAGTACTCATGACGAATATGATCGGATTACTGCAACAGTCTGCACTTGTGGCCATTGTAGGTATTGCCGACCTTATGTATCAGGCTAAAAACTTGGCAACGTCAAGCTATCGGCCTATTGAAGTGTTCACGGTCGCTGCTGTAATATATTTTATGTTATCAATCCCGTTTTCACTATTGGTTACACACCTTGAAAAGGTTCTAAACCGCCGAATCAGAGGGCGTTCTTGATGCAATATACTCTTGACTTTAGCTCCTTGTTACAATATTCGGATGCCCTTTGGACGGGTTTACGTATTACACTAATCTATACAGCACTTAGTTTAATAATCGGCATTATTGTCGGCTTTCTGGCGAGTTTAGGTCGCACATCAACGAATCTATTAGTCCGAGGTGTCACCACCATCTATGTGGAGATATTTCGTGATACGCCCGTCTTATTACAATTATTTTGGTTTTTCTTTTGCTTGCCTATCATACTGGGACTGGATATTGGCAACGCAATTTCTGTTGTGATTTCGTTGTCACTCTATATGGGCGCTTTGTGTTGTGAAACATTTAGATCTGCGCAACGATCAATTGGCTCAGAACAGTTTGATGCATGCATAGCGCTTGGCCTTTCTGCCAGAGTCAAAATACTTTATGTCATTTTGCCCCAGACTATCTTGCGCTCAGTACCTAATTTATTATCCAATGCAGTGACAATCTTTAAAGAAAGCTCACTTGTTTCTACTGTAGGCATGACAGATTTGATTTTCCAAAGCCAGTTTATTGCCGACAGTACTTCCAGACCAATCGAGGTTTTAACCGTTGCTGCAGGAATATATTTTGTTATTGCGTTTACAACTACGCGTATTGCGACTTACCTGGAAAAAAGGCTAATCAGTTCACTGTGAGATATTTTTAAATTCTTTACAATGTAGAGAGACGTAGTCTCTCTGAACTCTCTCTCAAAAAAATATGATATGCTACACTTTAGAATCAAAGAGTACCGATTAAGTATAGATGTCTCCCGTTCACCGTTAGCGATTTATCGATAATTGTCGTATCAGTGATTAAAATTATTAATGAATGAGGGATTAGTGAATACTTTCAGAGCTGATAATCTTAAAAATAAGATCTCAAATCGCTTAGATCCTGAACTCTTGGGGTTGATAATGGCCTTTCTTGCTGTCGTTGAGACCGGCAGTTTTGCTGCAGCGGCTAAAATTTTAAGGCAAACCCCCTCGACAATTAGCAGAAAAGTCATACGATTAGAAGAGAGTTTAGGTGTGCGGTTGCTAAACAGAACAACACGTAGTGTTGTAATAACGGAAATTGGTGCAATTTATTTGCGTTACTGTCAGTCGATTAATGAGTTGTTAAATTCTGCCGAAGCTGAAGTAACGTCCATGACCCGATCTCCACAGGGGCTCTTAAGGATATCAATGCCCGTGGCGTTTGGTCAGCGTTATATTACCTCGCTTCTTGCCGATTTTCTGGAGCTTTATCCTAAAGTGGAAATTGAAGCAGCGTATAACGACCGTTATGTGCAAATGGTTGAAGAGAATATAGATCTCTCGATAAGGATTGGGGATTTACCGGATAGCTCGTTGGTCGCACGCAAGATAATGTCCAATCAGCGCTTGTTAGTTGCCTCGCCTCAATATATTAAAAAGTTTGGGGCACCTCAAATTCCGTCAGACCTTTCTCGCTATGATTGTATACGTTATACAAGATATCGTTCCGCTGGCAATATTTGGAAATTTATCCATGAAGGTGATGAAAGAGTTGAGCACTCAGTTACTGTAAATGGTTCGTTTCGTTGTGACGATTCTGCTGCGGTTCTTAACTATGTTTTGTCTGACGCTGGTGTCGGTATTGTCGCCGATTACCTTTGTTATGATGCATTAGTGCAAAATAAATTAGTACATTTGATGCCTGAGTGGCGCGTACTACCAGCATCAGGCATTTATTTATGCTGGCCATCAACACGTTTGTTGATGCCAAAAGTGAGATACCTCATTGATTACCTAGTCGCTCATCTTCAACACTTATCCTTTACGCCCATAAAACATTAGGCACTGCCATTACCTCTCAATTAGTCGGTAGGTAAGGTTGTTCACTAAACAAGACGGTATACCAATGTTAATTATGATAATTACATACTCCTAACGCGTTATTTCCTTGCAGCATGCAAGGTTTTACTAAGGTAATTAGTGCGCTGTGTGCATCACACTCATGTTCAGATTGAACTGTAAATTAACATATTAATTTGTGTACACTATTACTGATCGTAAAGCACTTAAATCGCCTTTTTACCAGCGCTGGTAAATCGTTCGATCCAAAACATCATTATTATTGCCATATCAAAAGAGAGAAAATGGATATTCAACCTGAAAAAATAAAAATTGCAGGACCCGCAATAAGGGAAGGTTGGTTGCGAGGTAATCCTGGCAAAAATAATGGAAGTCGGGGTAGTGATGTTTTTGTTAAGGTCGAATGGAGCATCGTGTTTGATCTCATCGAAAGGGAAATTGAAAGGATCAAATCTTTGGGTAATTCGGTGGAAATTGCTTTTAATGCAAGCTTTACAGGATTACAGTGGCAAAATTTCCCCCATCAAATCCTCAATATCATTAACTCTTCGAAAGTAGGGATATCCCCAAAAAAGTATGCATCTACTCCAAAGGTATTCGGATTATTATCGAATCTAATCGGTTTTGACAATGCCTTGCTTTTATTGATGAAACCTATTGGTGGTAATGCGAATTTTGATTTTATTTTTAATGTGGGTATGCGCAACAACGACTCTATAAAAAACACATCACATCCACACCTGTTACAGTTTTTAAAAGCTATTCCTTTTGTTGATGCTGCACCGGTCAATGTTTTAGAGGGAAGCCAAGTATGGCTACCGCTTCGACCCGCAACTGAGTCATCACTTCTGTTAGCTCTTTGTACAGAGCTTATAAAGATTGCAGCTTCTGAATGGCGCCCCGAAAAGAGTTTGGTTAATTATTTGTGTGAAGGACATGATGGGCAAGCCTTCGATGCCACATGGGCTGAAGGCGTTTGTGGCATTGATGCTTTAATTATCAAGCAACTTGCTCTACGCCTGGCAACATCACGTGTTTTGATTAATATAGGTAATTCAGCGTCAGAGTCATCTTCTGGAGAGCAGACCTGCCGTTCCGCGCTATTATTGGCTTCTCTACTGAATAAATTTTCTCCTTGCTCAGCTTACCTCCGATTCGGAATGTTTGATAAACCAATTCAAACATCGTTGCTCAAAAATGAAGTTAGTTCAAGGTTAGATATTTTTAAGGCTACAAAAGCCGAGACGAGTCTGACACAATCTAGAATGGCGATATACTCGAATATTGATGTTTTGAAAATTCATCCTGATATCAATCATTTTTTACAGCAATGGAAAAGTTTGGATACGATTATCGTGGCGGCTGAAAATTGGTCTGTGACGTCCAGGCATGCTGATATCGTTATACCGCTCATGGTTAATTCTGGGGAAATTAACTCATACATAGGTCTCTCTGATCAAAATTTTCATATTCAAGATTTGTTTGATATATCACAAGAACCTGATTACAGTTTTGGTTTGTTTTACTCACATGAGATAAGCCCTGTTGAAAAAACTCATTCTTATCGTGAAAAATTATTGGGCATTAGAGATATTTCAACGAATAATGCGTTTCCTATGTGGGACCCAGGAATAGAATGGCTGGGTTCTCCACTTTCTCGTCGTTACTCACTACATCTTATAAAAAGTATGCGGGGTAAAACATCATTGACTGGCCGTGCCTTTTTATGGATGCATCCGAATGATGCATTGCAAAGAGGGCTATTTGAAAGTGATATAGTAAGAATATGGAACGATCGTGGTGCATGTTTAGCTGAACTAAAACTATGTTCTCATCGGCGTCCTCAAACCGTGGAGTTTCTGCCTGCCGAAGAGTTTGAACCTATTGCAGCAGGCGTACCTGGTTCTCTCGATATTGCAGGGGTTATTCAAATACTTTTACATGATGATCCGGAAGGCTATATAGGATGGGATTGCCTTGTTGAAATAGAGGCATGGCGAAATGCTGCTCCCCCTCTCCGTAATACATCCGAGCCTCGTTTCGCCATTGAGAAACTGTCTCTGTCCTTAAATAATTCTAATAAAATCATAAAATCCAAAAAATCGTAAGGGTGGGTTATAAACAAGGGGCTCGCGTTGCGGCGCCTCAGTTAAAAATTCGACCTGACCTGATCAAAAATCCGGCCCCATTCAGAAACGAGAATCCGGCGTGATATTAACTTCCCTGAGCGGAGGTTTTGCCGATGAAAAAGTCACGATTTACTGAAGAGCAGATTATCTTTGCACTCAAGCGGGCAGGGATTTTCAGGCCCGCTACGATGCCAGTTAAAACAGGTCAGCTTGTGCGGTCTCAACTCGTTCCTGTACTGTTATGTTGCAGCAGACGACAACGCACTGTGAGATCACTGCATGCCGTCTCCACTATGGTTATCGTAACGTTTACGTCCCTGTTTGTAGCTCTATCTTAAGAAGTTGCCCCGCCATAGTGGTAGACAACACCTCAATCTTAAAGTAATCTACCATCTAGTAGGTTGATTGCGTTTAGCACCAGCCTTATCTTTGAGATCACTCGACACTTCAGGAGTTGTCATGACTAATTCAAAAAAACCTTTTGCTGACGCTAATGTTATTCGCGGTACACGAGAAGCTATTCGCCAGCAGCCAGAGCTGGGCAATCTCACCTTTAACATGAAGAGTAAATCCAACGGTGGGGTATCCGTCCGTGTGGAAACTCATGCGACTATTCAGAACGGCCAGGTTGATACCCGTCGCTCCGGAAAATTTGCTAATGTTGGCGATGAACCTGCTGATTTATCGGGTACTGATAGCGGTATGGGCCCGGCTGAGTACATTTTGCAGGCACTTGCCGGCTGTTATACCGCGACTCTGACTGTGATGGCGGCAGAAAAGGGCATTGAGCTTGATGGTATTGAACTTGACCTGAACTTCGACATTAATCTGAACGGTTTCCTGGGTCTTGACGAAAAAGTTCGCAACGGGGCGAAAGCGATCCGTGTTGGCGTTAAGCTCTCCAGTCCGACCGCCAGCCGTGAACAGCTTGATGAAATGGTTCGTGCACTGCCAGAAAGCTCGCCGATCCACGATACGTTGGCGAACCCGGTCAATATTGATACTCGGTTGGTGTAGGTAAAGCTCAGAGAGGGAAATGCCTGAACACTGTCATTTCCCTACTGCCTGATGGCTATTAACTCCGACCAAAACGCGTTATCAGAGAAGGTTAAATTACTGTTGTGAACTGATGTCCCCTTGCAGGGAACAACAGGCGCAGATAATATCTACCAACTAGTAGATTATAATTGTGAGGATTATATGTCAGTCATGACACGAGAAAGGCTTCTGAATGAAGCGGACCATCTGATGCGCGAACGGGGTTACTCTGCATTCAGCTATGCTGATTTGTCAAAGAGCATTGGTATCACTAAGGCCAGTATTCATCACCACTTCCCAACCAAAGACGTTTTAGGCGAACAAGTGGTGATTCAGGCCCATACCGATACCAAAAACCGATTTGAACAGATTGAAGCGACGGAGAATACGGTTGCGCAGATGCTTACCGCCTACGTAGAGCTTTTCATCGAAAGCTATCGCACGTCGCGTATGCCGCTGTGCTGTGCTTTGTCTTCGGAAATGGCCAATCTGCCACCGAATATCAGAGTACAGGCGACCGAATATTTCGATATGCAGATTGCCTGGTTGACCAAGATTGTCAGCCGTGGTGTTGATGCAGGGGAGCTGACTGCTGACCTGCTGCCATCAAAAATGGCTCTGCTTATTTTGAATTTATGCGAGGGCGCTAGCGTTGTTTCCCGGGCGATTAATAAGCCTGAGCTTTTCAACGATACGCTTGAACAGATCCTAATGATTGTTAAAAGAAAATAATTCTGGAGATGACCCCATGTTAGATTGGAATGAATACCGCTCAGAAGTGATGCAACGTGTTGGTGATCTGGGTAAGTTGACCCCGGAAACACTAAAAGGCGTCATGGCTTTGGGCAACGCCGGCAATAAGACCAACCTCCTGGGCGCGAAAGTGCGTGAACTGATTGCACTGGCTTGTGCGGTGACGACTCGCTGTGATGGTTGCATCGCCGTCCATGCCGAAGCTGCCGTTAAAGCTGGCGCCACAGAAGAAGAAATTGCTGAAGCCCTGGGTGTGGCAATCAACCTGAATGCAGGCGCTGCCGTTGTCTATTCCGCACGTACGCTGGATGCGATTAAGCAACTGAAAGCGCAATAGTTATCGCGTTGAAAATATAAAAGGGCATGACTGCCCTTTTTTCACTTCTGACATACATTTTCATCATGCTCTCTGGCATTAGGTCTGATATGGCTTACATTGCCCTTTATCAGAACGAAAACAGACTTTATTCCTCGTTAAACACATTTCTTACCCATTCGGCCAAAGCCTGAACGCCCGGTCGGTTAAGGTTTTCTCGTGGCATAATGAGGTCATATCCTCGCCCGGCGGGTATTTCTATTTCAAAAGGGGCAATCAGTCGGCCCTCATCGAGGTAATGTCGAATGAGTCGTTTTCTGCCCATGATGATACCGCCGCCATTGAGTGCCGCTTCAATAGACATCTGACAATTGTTGAAGCTCAAAAAATTATCTTCAACAGGCAGGTTTTTGCCAGACTCCCTGCACCATTCTCGCCATTCGGAAAAAACATTCTGGGAGTCAACGGATTCAGACGTATGAATGAATGGGACTTCAGCTAACCAATGGTTTGCTTGCCTGATTTTTTTTGCAAGAGATGGAATACAGACGGGAACCAGCGTCTCTTCAGATAACCGTTCGCAGTAGAGATCGGGGTATTTCAGATTACTGTAGTAGATAGCGACATCTACTCGTTCGAGATTAAAATCTACCAGACCGGCTCTCACTCTGAAATTGATATTCAGCCCCGGCCACCGTTCGGTAAATACCGGTAAGCGCGGCATCAGCCAGAGAAAAGCGAAGGTAGGTGGAAGGCCGACAGACAAGGTTCCTCTCAGCCCCTGCACGCGAATATCTTCTATTTCATCACTGATGCGTTTAAGTGAAAACGCGAGTACGCCAAGTAAACGCTCCCCTTCATCGGTCAACTGAAGCTTTCTGGTCATTCTAATAAACAGTCTGAATCCGAGCATGGATTCAAGAGAACGAATGCGTTGGCTAACGGCCCCTTGCGTCAGATTGAGAGTAGTCGCCGCCTTAGTAAAGCTCATATGCAGTGCTGCCGTTTCAAACGTATGCAATAGTGCCAGTATGTTCTGTTGAGCGAGCATTCATCATTTTCCTTCTTAATTTTCTCTTATGCATTATTTACAGTAATGCATACCCCGGAATTGATCGTTTGTCCACTAAGCCCCTTGTCCTCTTTAATTGGCCCAACAGACGTCCTGACAACAACGATGAGGGGAATATCTAATGAAGGGTCTTAAGTTAGTGGTTATTGGAGCGGGTTCAAGCTACACACCTGAACTGATGGAAGGCATTATCAAGCGTCAAAATGAATTTCCGATCCGCGAGTTATGGCTGGTTGATATTGAGGATGGCCGTGAAAAAATGGCGATTATCGCGGGCCTCACCCGACGGATGCTGGAAAAAAATGGGCTGGATATACCGGTTTATGAAACCCTTGACCGCACAGAAGCACTGCTCGGTGCCGATTTTGTTTGTTCTCAGTTCAGGGCCGGCTGCCTGGACGCACGGATCAGCGACGAAAGGATATCGCTGAAATACGACATGATCGGTCAGGAGACCAATGGTCTGGGTGGATTTGCCAATGCATGCCGCACTATCCCGATTGCATTGGCTATAGCGAAAGAAATGGAACAACTGTGCCCGGATGCCTGGTTGCTGAACTTCACCAACCCGTCGGGAATGGTCACTGAAGCGATACTGAAACACAGCACAGTCAAAACCGTAGGGCTGTGCAACGTGCCTGTTATTATGCAAAAGGGTATTGCCAGTGCTTTAGGTGTCAGCGATATCAATGAATTTATCATGCAGGTCGCGGGACTTAATCACTTCATTTTTGCGCGCCATATTTATCATGAGGGTAAGGATAAGCTTCCTCAGGTCATTGAGCTGATTTCAGAGGGGAATGATCCGTTGGTGCCTAAAAATATTCCTCCTTTCAAATGGCCGGATCGGTTGTTGGCGAATATGGGAATGATACCTTGCCCCTACCTGCGTTATTACTACATGAGCGACGACATGTACCGTCAGGAGCTTGGCGAAGCACAAGGGGAAGGGACTCGTGGTGAGATCGTAAAGGAGCTCGAAAGAGAACTATTCGAAATTTATCGAAACCCGGAACTCGCCGAGAAACCGAAAGCGCTGGAAGGTCGGGGAGGGCAGTACTATTCGGATGCGGCATGTGAATTGATGAGCGCAATATATAACGACAAACGCATCATCATGCATGTCAATACGCGAAACGATGGTGCGATTGCGGGCCTGCCGGATGACTGTGCGGTTGAGGTCAGTTCAATGATCACCCGTTCTGGACCGATACCACTGAATGTCGAACCTTTCCCGGAAGATGTACTTCGTCTGATTCAACTGATGAAAAGCTTTGAGCAATTGACCATTGAGGCAGCCATCAGTGGTAATCGGTATACGGCATGGCGCGCTTTGGTTATTAATCCCTTGGTCAAAAGCGGCCAACTGCTTGAAAATGCATTGGATGAAGTGATCGAATATAACAAAGCGTTGATGCCGGCCTTCCAACGCTAAGCAGACTGGTCGGTTATTTTATAACAAAGCGGTTATCACTCTGAGCGAGGGGTAACCGCTTGCCGATGAGGCATCAGACCGCTAAGAGACTTTTTTAAACATAGATAAAATGGCATTACTGCCCTTTTTTCAGCTCTGACAATGCTTGCTGATAAAACCCTGCCGATTTAACACCCGGTATACGCTGGACCAACTGCCCATCCTTGAACATCAGTACGGACGGCAGTCCCCAAATTTCATATTTGGTGGTCAGTACCGGTGCCAGATCCACATTCACTTTGCCGACTTTGACGTCGCTTTCAATCTGCTCGGCAAAATGGTTAAAAATGTCTTCGCTCATCTGGCAAGGTGGGCACCAGGGGGCAGAGAAGCGCACCACCGCAACCCCTTCATGCCTCTCGATTTCTCTAAAATTATCTTCATTGTAAAGGGGTAATTCACGCATCATTCACTCCTGCAGGATGTAACTTGATAGTAATTCTACCTACTAGTTGGTTTGTTTAATTAACATAAAAAGCTATCATCGATAGAAAGGTGCTTAAGCGAAGATAATGCCATGTTTTATCAATGGATAAGCGTCATCTTATGTGGACGGCGTGCTGAGGATTATGATATTTCACTCCATCTGAATGAGAAAACTGACGTATTGTAAAATCGGGATTACTTTATAAAAAAGCAAGCCCATCCATAAAGTGTCGGCCTACAGGGCAGGCCTATTCCTTTTCGTAAGGCGATGATGGAAAGAACATTATCCAGTCGTATTAATGTGGGGAGTACAGCGCATGTGCTGCATACGCAGCCCCTGATGATGCGCCATATCACTATAGATGAACCCACAATCATCCTGGTCCGCCATGGCAGGAAAATAATCCGCTGGGCGCAAGAGGAGATAACGCTGGAAGCGGGGGACGCGGTGGTCATCGGGGAGGGGCACTCTTTTGATATCATCAATACACCATCACCTTTAACGGGTACGTACGAAGCATCATGGCTGAGTTTTTGTGCTGATTTCGTCCAAAACTACTGCTTCATGCATGCCCCACGTATGAGCATGAACGAAGCAAATAAAATGGCAGAGCCAGGCAACAGTTTTCGCCAGGCCTTTTATCACACTGCGGAGGCCATTACAGATACTGAAAACATCCCTGAAAGTATCGTGGCCAGGCGTATGGAAGAGATGCTGAGTTGGCTGGATGAATACCGAATTTTCTTCGCGCTGAAACAACATACCGGACTGGCGATAAAAATCCGCAAACTCGTTGCAGCAGACATATCACAAGACTGGAATACTGCGCAGGTGGCGGCTGAATTGGGTATGTCGGCCACCACCCTGAGACGCCATCTGCATGCCGAAAATACGTCATTCACCCATCTGGTGACTGACATTCGCATGTGCCGCGCCCTGACACTTTTGCAGGTGACCGATCTTTCAGTCACCCGCATATCCCTGGAAGTCGGCTATGAAAATCCGTCTAAGTTCGCCGCCAGATTTCGAACTCGCTTCGGATTCAGCCCCAGCCTGGTCCGGGTTTCCGGCCAGGCTATCGGCAACCTGGCTGCGGTTAGCGGCCCTGCGTAATCTGAAGATGCGCTTCGCCCAGTGAGTTCGCTTTTGCCATAAAGCCGACCAGGGCGGGCGTCGAGTCCGCCGTTATTCCCGGCAGTTTGTCGACACGAAGTGCCGTCAGCGTGATCTCATAACGGTGCGTTTCGCCCTTCGGCGGGCAAGGGCCGCCATAACCCGGGATACCGAAATCAGTCCGGGTCTGAAGAGCCCCTTGCGGGAGATTTTTGTTATCCGCCGTTATCCCGGCCGGTAACGAGTGAAGAGATGAGGGAATATTCACCACCTGCCAGTGGATCCAACCGAGGCCTGTCGGCGCATCCCTATCATAAATTTTGAGAGCGAAGCTTTGAGTTCCTGCCGGCGCGCCACTCCAGTTAAAAGAGGGGGCAAGGTTTCCACCGCTGCACCCAAATCCATAAGGTGAACTCAGGGTCTGAGCTGCGGGGAAACGGTTTTTTTCAAGCTCATGACTTGTCAGCGTAAAACTGGCTGAAAAAGCGACCTGGCTCGACAACGCCAGGCATAATGTACTGATAACAGTAAGGTGAAGTTTGGACATTTACTCTTCTCCATCGGGGTGATTAATATCCCAATGATAAGGGGAGAGAAAGACTCCTCGCCGCCCTGAACCGGCCAGTCTTAGCTCCATAACGCCCAATAATGATATTTGTAATTCCCTGATTTCACAGGATGACGACCATCTCACCGATGGGAGCTCACCTTACACAGCATTCCCTGTGCCTGTCTCCGGTGACAAAAGGACAGCATGATTTGTTCTTTTACCTATTGACCAATCAACTAGTAGGTAGGTATAGTGCAGCCATACGCTTAACCGGCATCAGGAAGCGATCGTCAGCTCCCCGGCCCGCTAAGTATTAACTCCGGCCCCAGCGGGGCTTTTCTCACTTTCGCCTTGCGAGGTATACGATGAGTAAGTTGTTCACCCCCTACAATCTGTCAGGCATGCAGTTAAAAAACCGCGTGGTCATGGCCCCGATGACCCGCACCCGCACAATGAACGACGTGCCGGATGACGTCGTTGCACTTTACTACGCCCAGCGCGCCTCTGCGGGGCTGCTTATCACCGAAGGCATGCCTGTTTCTGAAGAAGGGCGCGGCTATCTGTATACCCCGGGGATCTACAACGCTGCACACGTTCAGGGCTGGCGCAAAGTGACCGATGCGGTACATGCGAAGGGCGGCCGTATTTTTGCTCAGTTGTGGCATGTGGGCCGGATGTCTCATACCTCAATTCAGCCGGGCAACATCGCGCCAGTTTCCGCCGGTACCGTACAAGCGGTTAACACCACCGTCTTTGCACTGACCGAGTCTGGCGAACCGGGACCTGTCGTTCCAAGCCAGCCGCGTGCACTGGAAACCGCAGAAGTTCGACGCGTTACCGCTGACTTTGTCCATTCAGCGCGTCTGGCAATGGAGGCCGGGTTTGACGGCGTGGAAATCATGGCGGCGAACGGCTTCATTTTCGACCAGTTCCTCAGCAGTGAACTGAACCCTCGCACTGATGAATACGGTGGCTCTGTGGAAAACCGTCAGCGGTTCCTGCTGGAAACGGTTGATGCCATCTCTGCGGCTATTGGTAGCAATAAGGTGGGCTTGCGCATTTCACCGTTCGGGCGGATTTACGACCTGGCGCCTTATGAAGGTGAAGAAGAGATTTGGGCCAGTATCGCTGCGGCCCTCGGCCAACGTGAGCTGGCTTATGTGCACCTCTATTATCAACCTGTTTATACCCAGGCACCGGTACCTGCCGGTTTCAAAGCCGCGTTCCGTAAAACTCTGGGGGGCACCGTTATTGCCGCCGGCGGCTTCACCCGCGAGATTGCCGAAACCGCACTTGAGGCAGACGAACTGGATCTTGTTGCGTTTGGCGTGCCGTACATCGCCAACCCTGATCTGGTCGAAAGAATGCAGAACGGCTGGCCGCTGGCTGAAAGCGATCGCACGACGTATTACGGCGTGACGGGGTCGCCGGAAAAAGGCTACACCGATTATCCCGCCTGGGAAGCCAACTAACGCCACGTAGCTGGTGGTATTTGCGGTGCTCACATAAAGAGGCACCGCCAGACGACATTAATGGGGTATTCAGGAGCCAATATGCAAACCCTTAAGCCGATTATTACGATAGATATCTGGTCAGATCTGGTCTGCCCCTGGTGTTGGATTGCCAAAAAGCGTTTCGAACAGGGCCTTGCCGCCTTTGAACACAAGGAACAGGTCGTGGTCCGCCACCACAGTTTCCGTATTTCCGGCGACCGGCCTGCCGTGCCGTTCCGCAAAGCCCTTTACAAGAAGTTTGGCGGGGAACATGGGGCGGAACTGATGATGAATCAGGTGGGCACGGCCGGGAAGGCAGAAGGGCTCCAGTATAACTTTGACACCATGCTCTTTGGCGATACCGAAGATGCCCATACGCTGCTCGCGGCTGCACGTCACGCCAATATGGGCGACGCCATGGCAGAACGGTTTTATCGGGCCAGTGTGACTGAGGGGCGTTCCATTTTCGATCCGCAGGAGCTCATTGCGTTAGCTACAGAAGTGGGCATGTCCAGAGCCGACGCTGAAAGTGCCCTTGCCAATGAGGCCTTCCGTGCATCGGTGGCTGAAGATGAAGCCCATGCCCGGTCGATCGGGGTCAGCGGTGTCCCGCTGTTCCTGCTCAATGAAAAATATGCCATCAGCGGCGCGCAATCTGCGGACAACTTCCTGAACGCGTTGAAGCAAGTCTGGGAAGAAAAAGCGGCCGAATTGGCAAAAACCGACGGCCAGACCTGCGGCGCTGACGGTTGCAGCATCTGAAACCTGAACGAGCCGGCTGCATGACTGCCGGCAAATCTACCCTGCAAATAACGGAGTTCAAAATGAGCGATGACTTTAAAGGCAAAAAACTGCTTGTCGTGGGTGGCACCAGCGGCATGGGTCTGGAAACGGCGCGTATGGTGCTGAAAGCCGGTGGCAGCGTGGTACTGACGGGCAACAAAAAAGACAAGGCAGAAGCGGTTCAGAAAGAGCTGAGCCCACTGGGTTCCGTGTCCGTGATTGCGGCAAACCTGATGACCGAAGAGGGCATGAACGCCATTCGTCAGGAGATTAATGCTAATCATCGCGATATTAGCCTGATGGTCAATGCGGCCGGGATCTTCATGCCGAAAGGCTTTACCGAGCATTTGGAAGCCGATTACGACATGTACCTGATGTTGAACCGGGCAACCTTCTTCATCACGCAGGACGTGGTGAAGAACATGCTGGCCGACGGCCGTGAAGGGGCGATTGTGAACGTGGGCTCCATTGGCGCGCAAGCCGCACTCGGCGACTCACCGGCTTCCGCGTACTCCATGGCCAAAGCCGGTCTCCACGCCTTGACACGCAACCTGGCCATTGAGCTGGCCAGTGCGGGTATCCGCGTGAACGCGGTCTCGCCAGGGATCGTGCATACCCCGATTTATGAAGGCTTCATGGCGAAAGAAGACATTGCCGGCGCAATGCAATCGCTGAACGCTTTCCATCCGCTGGGGCGTGTCGGCACGCCGGAAGATGTGGCCAATACCATCTTCTTCCTGTTGTCCGACAAAGCCTCTTGGGTGACTGGCGCAATCTGGGATGTCGATGCCGGTATCATGGCCGTTCGCAGATAAGCTCGTCGTAACCTCGCAAAGCCGCCCCATGATGGGGCGGCTGATAGGCATCTTGCTTGTAATTCAACCATTCTTAAAGTTAACATAATGAAAAAATTGAAATTTACCTTCAAAAATGCAGAAGGTGAGGAACTTGCCGGGTTGCTTGAATTGCCAGAAAATCCAAAAGCCTTTGCCCTGTTGGCGCACTGCTTTACCTGCGGGAAGGATCTGAAAGGTGCTGCACGCATTGCCAGGAAACTGACAGAAAATTCAATTGCGGTGCTTCGCTTTGATTTCACCGGGTTAGGCAACAGCGAAGGCGATTTTTCCAATACCAATTTTTCCTCGAATATTTCTGACCTGCTGTGCGCGGTCGATTATCTTCGTCGGGAATACGAGGCTCCTTCGCTGCTGATTGGTCACAGCCTTGGCGGTTCGGCAATCCTCTCTATTGCAGCCAAAGTGCCTGAAGCCAGAGCGGTCGTAACCATAGGTTCGCCAGGCGAATTGACGCATGTACAGCGGTTGTTCAAAGACAATATCGAAGATATCAGGAACCATGGCGCTTTCCCGGTAGAGCTTGCAGGCCGGGTATTCACGCTCAAAAAGCAAATGCTGGATAACATTCAGGAGCATAAAATAGCGGAGAAGGTATTTACCATGAATAAGCCGCTGCTGATTTTTCATGCTCCCAATGATGATACCGTGCTGATTGAACAGGCAGAGAAAATTTTTAAAGCCGCCAGACACCCCAAAAGCTTTATCTCACTGGGTGAAGCAGATCATCTTCTGACGCATCCTCAGGATGCGGAATATGTTGCCGGGATTATCGTTGCCTGGAGTTCTGCTTACATTTAGAGGGCGTGTAAAGCTTCGCGAAGCTGCTGGTGCTGTCGTTGGCCACTGAATAAACGGGTGTAGCATTTTGATTGCACATACAAAACTGCGTAGCATGCTTTCTTTACGCGAAAAAAGCCCTGCTTAGATGCAGGGCTAAGGGCATTGTTGCTATGGTTTATTTTTATTATTTCCCTGGCATTGCTCAACTTCCAGGTTTATTACCTTCAAGTTGAGATTCAATTAATTTAACTTTAACGCTCTCTTATTTTCCTGGAAAAATTGAAGTCACTTCGCGGGCGGTATCGACCAGAAGCTCACCGTTTTTGTACCTCTCGCTCACTTCTCCATTCTTGCCGGTAGCATTTTCAGGTCGTTCAATAAACTGCCCCAGCGGAGTCGCGTTCTCATCCAGTACCACGGCAAACGGAATTTTGACTTTATCGACACCAAAGTGTGCCTTAAAGACGGCTTCAGCCTTGTCGCGGGTGATAATACCCAGACGTATTGCTGGCGCTGACGCGGCAATGGCATGGATTACAGGCAAGTTTTTATGGCAGTCGGGGCACCACATTTCAGCAGCTACCAGAATGCTGTACGAACCCGGAAGTTGCGAGAGCTTACTGATGACATCGTCAGGTAATGCCTCGTTGGCAAGCCCCTCAAAATGCCGCAATGCGTTGCGGTCTTCTTCTGCTCCGCTGCCAACAAATTCGTTATAATCTGATGCTGCTTCGAGCAGTACGTTGAAATCTTGCATATGTTCTCCTTTGTTAGTAGCGGGTCTACGGCTTCACATAAATCTGGCAATGATAAAGGTCAATGCTCCAGGCATGACCTGAAAAGGGGTACCATTTTAGTGTCTGGCTACCATAAGTAGACATTGCCATCCTACCTACTAATTGATAGATTATCACGTAATTTATTAATTTTGAGGCGTCACGCTGATGGGGCGGTCTGTTGGATTCAAGATAGTGATAGCAATGATGGCATTCGCAGCCAATTCTGTGCTCTGTCGGATTGCGTTGAAAGGCGAACATATTGACCCGGTGACGTTCAGTGACCTTCGCCTGATGAGCGGGGCGGTGGTCTTGTTACCACTGTTGTTGAGACGTGAGGGGAAAAAGCAGGGCGTCTGGAGCTTGAAAAGCGGGTTCTTTCTTATGGCCTACGCCCTGTGTTTCTCCCTTGCCTATATCCATTTGGATACAGGAACAGGTGCTTTGCTCTTGTTTGGCGTTGTGCAACTGGCGATGGTGGCTCATGGCCTTTTCCATGGGGAAAGGCTGTCTTTTTCCAGAGCAACGGGGCTTGGGCTGGCTGTAGCCGGCATGGCTGCTCTTCTCTTACCTGGTGCCAAAGCGCCCCCCTTGGGCAGCGCTGTTCTGATGGCGCTTTCAGGCCTTGCCTGGGCGGCTTATACCCTTTGCGGAAAGCGCTCTCCTGATGCTGCGCAGGCCACTGCGGCAAATTTCATCCTTGCTGTACCTTTTGCCCTGGTGTTGTCGCCGTTCATTAGCCAGGGAGCGCACTTCGACGGTATCGGAATTGTCCTGGCAGTGCTCTCTGGTGCGGGTGCTTCTGCCGG
Organism: Rahnella perminowiae; assembly: GCF_019049695.1. Taxonomy (NCBI): domain Bacteria; kingdom Pseudomonadati; phylum Pseudomonadota; class Gammaproteobacteria; order Enterobacterales; family Yersiniaceae; genus Rahnella; species Rahnella perminowiae. The sequence goes on along the minus strand of NZ_JAFMOT010000169.1, from coordinate 31,137 downwards.
AGCCTATGTACTCTGGTATTCACTTTTACCTCGTCTTGAGTCTGTTGCAGCCAGTACGGTTCAGTTGAGTGTGCCCTGTCTGGCGATGCTGGGAGGCGTAACATTTTTGGGCGAGTCACTGAGCCTCAGAATGGCATTTTCAACGCTGGCAGTCCTTGCGGGCATTCTGTTGGTGATCAAGGCACCGGGTCAGAAAATACGACACTGATATCAACGTGCCAGTCATGACTTGATCACTCTGCAAATGGTTTTTTAGGTTTTAAAGCAAAGGAATATCTAATCGTTAGCAAAATCAGTGACGCTGTGACCTCTTTGGATAAACTAATCGGGTAACCTCTATGAAATACGATTTTGATGAAGCAGTGGACAGAGCAGGGACAGACAGCTTAACCGTCGACGGCTGGCGTGAATATATGTTTGGTGTCCATGAAGGCCCCGCGCCGGAAGTACCGGCGAATGGTTTTATAAACCTCTGGGTAGCAGATATGGCTTTTTCCACACCCGAGCCGGTGCTTGAAGCCATACGTTCCCGGTTAGATAAAAAAATTCTTGGCTACACCCGCGTTTATGACAGGGACTACTATGAGATTTTTGGGGCCTGGTGTGAAAGGCATTACGGATACCGGTTTCAGGAAGAAAGCATTGTTTTCTCCCCCGGTATTATCCCTGCGCTTAACCGATTGGTGCCGTTACTCACCCACGAAGAAGATAGCATCCTCATCCTGACCCCTTCTTACGCACCGTTTAAAAAAGCCGGGGACTATAGCGGTCGTCGCGTCGTCGATTGCCCGCTTAGAAATAACGAAGGCCACTGGGCGGTAGATTTTGAGGCAATGGAACAAGCCCTGAGCGATGACCAGCAGCGAATTAAAGCCTTCTTTCTCTGTAACCCGCATAATCCCACCGGGCGAGTTTGGCGACGTGATGAGTTGCAGAAAATGATAGCGTTATGCCTTAAACATGATGTGTGGGTTATTTCTGATGAAATCCACTGTGATTTATCCCGCTCTGGCGTCACGCATATCCCCGCCGCGTCAATTTTTCCTGAAAATCATAAAATTATCACCTGCATGTCGACCAGCAAAACGTTCAACCTGGCGGGTAACCTGCTGGCAAACATCATGATCCCTGATGCCTCAGTGAGAGCCGAATGGCTTCGCCTGCATGATGATTTTATCTCTCCGCTGAGCCTGGTGGCTAACAAGGCCGCCTGGTCCGAGTGCGATGAGTGGTTGACTCAGGTCAGGCACTACATTGACGAGAACTTCCGTTTTCTGCAGGACTACCTGGGGACATATCATCCGCTGGCCCGTTTTATCATTCCGGAAGGGACTTATCTTGCCTGGATTGATATCTCTCGTCTGGTAGATGACAGTAATCAGGAAGAAGTAACCCTCTTTTTTGCCAGACATGCGGGTGTATTGCTTGAAGGGGGGCAAATGTTTGTCAGTAACGGCGACGGGCACATCCGCCTTAATCTGGCTTGTCCACGCGCTATGCTTGCTGAGGGACTCAACCGCATAAGCAAGGCATTGAGCGCCAGTTCTGGCGATGCTACCTGAACGATGACCGCAGCGATGCTGCCTGGAGAACAAAATGACGAAACACTATGACTATATCGCGATTGGTGGTGGTAGCGGTGGTATCGCCTCAATCAACCGTGCGGCGATGTATGGGCAGAAATGCGCTTTGATAGAAGCCCGGGAGTTGGGCGGGACTTGCGTCAATGTGGGGTGTGTACCGAAAAAAATAATGTGGCACGCTGCGCAAATCGCAGAGGCCATTCATCTTTATGGCCCAGACTATGGCTTCGATACCACATTAAACCGCCTCGACTGGGCTACCTTGCTAAAAAACCGCAGTGCCTACATCGATCGTATTCATACTTCATACGAAAATGTGTTGGGTAAAAACAAGGTAGATGTCATCAAAGGTTTTGCCCGGTTTGTGGACGGGCATACGGTGGAGGTCAACGGGGAAACGATTACCGCTGACCATATATTGATAGCCACCGGTGGTCGCCCTAGCCATCCCTCTATTCCGGGAGCGGAATACGGAATTGATTCAGATGGTTTTTTTGCGCTTGAGGCGCTACCGGAGCGCACTGCAGTTGTTGGTGCAGGCTACATTGCTGTTGAACTGGCAGGTGTTCTCAATGCATTGGGGTCAAAAACCCATTTGTTCGTACGTAAGCATGCGCCTTTGCGCAGTTTTGACCCGTTGCTCACAGAAACACTGGTTGAAGTCATGAACGTCGAAGGCCCAACGTTGCACACCCAAGCGATTCCCACTGCAGTGGTCAAAAACCAGGACGGCAGCCTGACACTGAAGCTGGAAGATGGTCGTGAACAAACGGTTGACTGTTTGATCTGGGCGATTGGCCGTGAGCCAGCCAATGACAAGTTGAACGTTGAGATGGCGGGTGTTGAACTCGATGAAAAAGGGTACGTCAAAGTTGATAAATATCAGAATACCAACGTGCCGGGTGTTTACGCGGTGGGTGATAATACCGGTGCGGTTGAGTTAACACCGGCAGCTGTTGCTGCGGGCCGTCGCCTTTCAGAACGCTTGTTTAACAACAAGCCGGATGAGTATCTGGATTACAACAATATCCCCACAGTCGTCTTTAGCCACCCAACAATAGGTACCGTTGGCCTGACTGAACCCCAGGCGCGTGAGGAATATGGTGATGATCAGGTGAAAGTTTATCAGTCATCTTTTACCGCCATGTACACCGGCGTGACGCGTCATCGCCAGCCATCCCGCATGAAGCTGGTATGTGTGGGGTTGGAAGAGAAAATCGTCGGTATCCACGGTATCGGTTTAGGCATGGATGAAATACTGCAAGGCTTTGCTGTTGCGCTGAAAATGGGAGCAACGAAGAGAGACTTCGACAATACCGTGGCAATTCACCCAACTGCGGCAGAAGAATTTGTCACGATGAGATAAGGGTGAGTAGTGCCATTTAGCACGTGACGGGAGGGCCGGAGGTTTGTTAAACAACGGCCCGTAATGAGTACGTATTATATTGAGATAAGAATGAACAAATACATCCTCGCGTTATCTGCTGCACTTATCGGCTCGCAGGTTCAGGCAGCAACGCCCGCAGCGCTTCCCGCACCGATCAAGCAGTTGGAAAAACAAGGTATAGAAATAATCAAACCCTTCACGGCTCCCGGCGGGGTCCAGGGCTGGTTGGGAAAATATCAGGGAACGGGGGTGACAATTTATCTGACCCCCGATAAAAAACATGCCATATCAGGTTATATGTACGATGAGAATGGAAGTAACCTCAGCGAACAGGTCATAAAAGAGGAGATTTACATCCCTGCTGGCCGCGAGATGTGGAAAACACTGTCCAAAGCTGCCGGTATCACGGAAGGCAGTAATAATGCAAATTGTCAGATTGTCGTGTTTGCCGATCCTTTCTGTCCTTACTGTACAAAATTCAGACAGGACGTGCAGCCCTATATTAAGGACAATAAAATCGCTATGAAAACGCAGTTAGTGGGTGTCATGCAGCCCGACAGTGGCCGTTACGCGGCTGCGATATTGTCTTCTGAAAACCCCGCGAAGGTCTGGCAGGATTTCGAGTTGTCGGGTGGCAAAAACAAGCCTGCACTTTTGGAGAAAACGCCGCAGCCGATTTTCTCGCAGATCCAATACAACCAGAAATTGATGGAAGATGTGGGGGCAAGCGGTACGCCAGCAATTTATTATCTTAACCACGCCAACATGCTTCAACAGATCGTCGGTCTGCCGGACCAGGAACAGATGGCCAATCTTATAGCGTGTAAATAGTTTCTGAGTCACTGGCTGCGAAATGGGTAAATTCACACATGGATGTGGGGATTTTATGAGTACACCCCTTAAAATCCTATTTTTATCTTGTGCTTATGTGGCTATCAGATCTTTTCGCTATGTGTTTTGTACTGCTTTAGAATGGCGCAGCGCAAAGTGAACGGATTGAAATGTAAATCAGCTACCCTAACTAACGAAACCCGATGCAACCTGGAGAAAAGACATGAACAGAGCTCAATTGTTTTCTTATCTTTTTTTAACGGGATTTTCCGTTATAGCGTTTGCCTGTCAGGGAGGTGAAGGCGGGAAAGGCGGAACTGGAGGAAAAGGGGGATCCGTGGTAATCGGTAATCAAAACGGTGGGGCTGGTCTTAATGGAAAAAACGGAAAATCTGGCATGAATGGTTGTCCCGGTGGAACTCAGGCCGCACCCGATGGGCATTTTTATCTGCGAGGAACACATGAGCAATGTAACCCGTTTCACGCCAAAAAACAGAAATCACAGGCCTCAGCGTCACTGATTGAGAGCACATAATGTAAAGCCTTGCCACCGTCTAAAAAACTCTGGTCTCTTCACCCATTATCATCAGATGTGTCAGCTATCACACCGCCAAAAGATAAGACTCATTTGCTCATGTCAAAAGAGCAGGTAAAAGTGTACTCTTATGAGTAAATTGCAGGGGTAACAGTTTAACTCAGCTGATATTGTCTTTGGATGAAGATGGAATGCTCTATGCCTAAACGTATAAAAAACAGCCGCTGGTCAGGTTACGATCCCCGCTATATCTACTCTCTCGTCGTCCGACGTTACTTTGTTGAGATGAAGACCAAAACTGAGATTGCTGAAGAACTCGAGATTTCGAGATTTAAAGCGGCGCGTCTTATCGATGAGGCAATAAAGGAAGAGTATGTGAAGTTTCTCTTTCCAAAGCAGCAACTGCTTGACGAAGAGATCGCACTTAATCTCTGCGGAAAGTATGGTCTGCAGAAGGCAATCGTGCTTTCCGTGTCAGAATCCTGGTCCAATCAGGAAGAACTGAATGAGAAGCTGGGGGGTATCACTGCAAGTTATCTCAACAATAATCTCGCTGAGGGAATGAAGGTTGGTATTGCCTGGGGACGCGTTTTATCCAGCACAGTGAGTCAACTCACCAGCTTGCCGGCATTAGATGTTGTGCAGCTATCTGGCGTTCATCCGGGCATTGAATTTAGCCAGGGCCCGATCGACCTTATCCACAGACTGTCGACTATCTCTCAGGGCAAGGCTCATCCTATGTATGTGCCGATGTGGGTGGATGATGAAAGCCTGGCCCAAAAACTGGCCAGTGATCCGGCTGTGGTGGATACCCAACAATATTATTCTCAGCTGGATGTTGTCATCACCGGTATTGGCGCCTGGAAAACGGGCTCATCCAGTTTGTGTGATATTTTTCCCGAGTCGTGGCAAAAAAATCTGTTTGAGAAAGATATCGCTGCGGATGTCTGCATTACTCTCGTTAACAGTAAAGGCGAGATCCTTGATAGCCCGATGAGCCGTCTTGGGTTTGGTATTTCAACCGAACAATTGCGTAACACGAAAACCGTGATTGGTGTGGCGGGGGGAGAACAGAAGTATGAAGGCATCGTCGCTTCCCTGAAGTCAGGCCTTTTAGATGTGTTAATCACTGACTTCGATACTGCGGTGAAGCTTGTCAATTCCTGATTGAAATAGATCCCGGAACATCAGCAACAGGGGCGCAGCCCGCGCCCTTGATCACCTTCCTCTCAGGCATGCATTAGGCACTGCTATCAGTCATTCTGTAAACCCTCATGACTTAGATCAGAGCATTGCCAAATCCTCTGACATAGGTCAGTCCGCATATATAAACCTTCAAAAAATCCATCATCCCTTTGATTTGTAATAAAAATTTTACTTCCCCTCTCCGGTTGACTTGATTGATCTAAACGATGAATTACTCGATATTGCTCATATGAGCAATTATTTGCGTGCACTTATGCATTTATTTTGTGATCAGCTTATAACTTTTGCATGTTTTCTGTTTGCGCGGAAAATTGGCATGCTATAACTGCTCATCTGATCGATTATGTTTGCTCTAATGAGCAAAAAGGCGAGGTGAAAAGGTGAGTACAGTCACTATTAATGTTGCAGATGGTGCAGCATTCAAAAATTACGATGAGGTGCTGCAGCACATCCATGAAAAGCTGTATTCAGAAGGGATAGTGAAAAAGACCTATCTGGCAGCACTGCGCGAACGCGAAGCCATGTATCCAACCGGTATTTTGCTTGATGGTTATTCTGTGGCGATCCCACATTGCGACAGCAACCAGGCCAACAGCCCGTCGATTTATATTATTCGCTTACCTGAACCGGTTCAGGTTGATCAGGCTGATGGCGACGATAAATTGTGGGTCAAACTCATTATCAATTTGGTCGTTACCGATCCGGCTAATCAGCTGCAACTGCTGAAGGCCCTTTTTAGTCATCTTCAAATGGAAGACTTTTATCAAAATTTACTTGAGCTTCCTGCCGGGAAAGCGCAGGCACTTTTTATTTCCACCGTCATGCAATAAGAGTTCAGGAGCATAATGATGATTAATATCCTCGTAGCCTGCGGGAGCGGTGTCGCAACGTCAACTATCGCTGCTGATGAAGTGAAATCCGTGTGTACAGAATATGGCATTACTCAGTTCAAAATAAATAAATGCAGCATGTCAGAACTTCCTTCTGAATTACAGAATGCTGATGTGATTTTAACCACGAATAACTACAAAGGTGATATCGGAAAACCGCATATGAGTGTGGCCGGGTTTATCACCGGGATTAATGAAGCTGTGTTACGAAAAAAACTAGGGGATTTATTAACAGAGCTGGCTAAAAACTAATAAGAAAACACAGGGGATGACAAGATGGACATGTTAAAAAATATAATGCTAACGATAACAAGCATGGGGGCAACGGCAATCCTACCACTTGTCATCTTCATTTTGGGTTTGGTTTTCCGCATGAAAGTCGGTGCTGCCATTAAGTCTGGTATCACCGTGGGTATCGGTTTTATTGGTTTAGGTTTGGTTGTTAATCTGTTGAGTACATCCCTGCAGCCGGCAATTGCCTACTATTCAAAACTGGGAAGCGGATTCACTGTGGCTGATATCGGATGGCCTGCGGTGGGCGCAGCGGCATGGGTGGCACCCTTTGCCGCTTTAGTTGTTCCAGTGGGTATTATTCTTAATTTGCTACTTGTTCGGCTTAAATTAACCAAAACGCTGAACGTTGATATCTGGAATTATATGCACTTCCTGGTTCCCGGCGCGCTGGCCTATTTCGTGTTTGACAGCTTCTTTATCGGTTTTGGCGTGGCAGTCGCACTTAGCGTTATCGCTCTGTTTATTGGCGATTTAATTGCTCCCCGTTGGCAGAAATATTATGGCCTGGAAGGGACGACCTGTACCACCATGATCCATATAGGCTGGACATTACCTTTTGCACTGCTGGTCAATAAAATTATCGACCTGATCCCCGGCCTGAACAAGCTCGACGTTGATTTGGAGAGCGTACAGAAACGTCTGGGTGTGTTTGGTGAACCCGCTATCATCGGTGTCATTGTAGGTTGTCTGCTTGGACTGCTGACTAAACAGCCTGTGACCACTATTGTCCCGATGGCAATGGGGGTGGCTGCGGTAATGGTGCTCCTGCCTAAAGTGGTGGGTGTCCTGATGGAAGGACTGTCTCCCATTGGGAAAAGTGCCAAAGAGATTATGCAAAAGCAGATGGGTAAAGACGCCGAACTGAACATCGGTATGGACTGTGCCCTGGCACTGGGCGACCCAGCGACCATCACCGTCACCGTTATCACCATTCCGTTGACCATGCTTTGCGCACTGATTTTACCGGGGATCATGATTTTCCCCATCGGCGTTCTGATGTCAATCATCTATATGACAACCATGACCGTAATGGCCAGCAACGGAAACGTCATCCGCTCAATTATTTCAACCTTACTGTTCAGTATTGTCGTGATGTATTTAGGCGGGTATGTGGCTCCGGGTGCAACCCAATTCCTGCATGGCGCAGGCGTCGGCTTGCAGGGGCAGGGTACTGACTTTGTACTGACTGGCCCGTGGGAAGTATTGACGTATTGGTTGAGCACTGTATTCCATTGATTTTAAAAATGAGGTTTGCTTACCATGGCACAGATTTTACCATCAATTTTTGGCGCGAATATCTTAAGTCTGCAAGATGAGCTCCGTTTTTTAGAAGAAGAGAATACTGAAATATTGCATGTTGATTTAATGGATGGAACCTTCGTAAATAATATTGCCTTTGGGCCGAATCAAATTTCTGCAATGAAAAAAGCCAGCAAAATGACTTTCGACGTACATATGATGCTGGCTAATCCTGAAAGACATATTGATGATGTTATTAATACCGGCGCAGAAATGATCTCAGTGCATTATGAATCAACGCCGCATGTGCATTTTATTTTACAGAAAATAAAAAAGGCCGGGCGAAAAGCCGGTGTGGTCATCAATCCGGGTACGCCTGAAAGTGTTCTGGAATATTTGTTGGACGATATTGATTACATCCTGATTATGACCATTAACCCGGGGCAACCCGGGCAGACTTTCATCGAGAAAAGCCTCGAGAAAATCAGGAAAACCAGAGAAATGATTGCTGGCCGACACATTCAAATTGAAGTCGACGGTGGTGTTAATCTGGAAATAGCGGAAAAAGTACAGGAGGCGGGTGCTGATTTAATTGTTGTCGGTGGCGCATTATTTAATGACAACCCTAAAGCAAGCTATCAGGCATTAAAGTCTGTCATGCATTAAGTATCCAACATATATTCACGCGCTCTTAATTGAGCGCGTAATCATTATGTAGACCGCAGACGTGGGGGATTTCTCTCACGTTAAGTACAAAGATTCAGGAGAACAACCGATGAGTCATTTTGAAGGTAAAGTTGCGCTAATTACCGGTGGTGCGCATGGGATTGGTAAAGGAATTGCAAAACAATTCGCCGAACGCGGTGCGCATACCGTCATTGTCGATTATAACGAGGCTAATGGCATCAAAACTGCGGAAGAACTGACCTTTGGCAATGTTAAATCGCTCTTTGTCAAAACGGACGTCTCTGATCCGCAGGCACTGGCTGAAGTGCGCAGAAAAGTTATCGAAACTTATGGCCGTATCGACATTCTGGTTTTGAACGCAGGTGTCGCTTTTGCCAATAAAGTCAAAGACATTACTTTCGAAGAGTGGAACAAAACACTCTCAATCAACCTGACGGGTTTATTCAATACGGTCAAAGCATTTTACGATGACTTCTTAACTAACCAGGGTTCAATCGTTTACATCTCCTCCGGTTCTGCGCTGTCAGGTACTGGCGGGGGGGTGAGCTATCCGGCCAGTAAAGCAGGGGGTGAAGGTCTTATTCGTGGTCTGGCGAAGGAGTTGGGTCCAAAAGGTGTTAACGTCAACGCTATTGCGCCGCGTCTTATCGACACCGGCGAAATGATGCGTGTTAATTACCCGACGCAGGCAGATTTAGACGCAGTACTGGAGAAAATTCCGGTCCGTCGTCTGGGCACAATCGATGATGTCGCAAACCTGGCCATCTTCCTTGCTGATAAGTCAAATTCTTACATCCAGGGACAGACGATCCTCATGGATGGTGGCCGTACAATTGCCTGACCGGAGGAAAAGAAAATGGGTGTTCAGGAAAATACTGTCAGTATTCTCAGGGAACTGGAGCAAAACGCGCTCAATATCGACAATGATCAGGCACAGCATTTTATCGGGAAGATCCGCAATGCGAAGCATATTTTCCTGCAAGGTGCAGGGCGCAGCGGTATTGCCATCCGCGCGTTCGCTAACCGTTTATTGCATTTAGGCTTCTCGGTCAGCGTAGTCGGGGAAATTTCATCACCTCATACGAAAGCGGGTGATTTGTTAATTATTGGTTCAGGCAGTGGCGAAACAGGCAGTCTCAAGAGCCTTGCGCAGAAAGCCGTTGAGTGTGGTGTCGACGTGGCGCTGGTCACCATGAAAAAAGACTCTGCGATTGGCCAGTTGGCCAACTGCGTGCTGGTATTACCGGGAACGGTCAAAACTGAAAACGATCGCACTCTGGGCCAGTTTTCGCAGCCAATGGGTTCCTCTTTCGAGCAACTCTGCTTTATCACCTACGATGCCATCGTGCTTGAACTCATGGACCAACTGCGTGAAACCAGTGAAACCATGTTTAAACGACACGCTGATTTTGAGTAATGACACTGAGCGCTTCGCTGGAAGCGCTCATTCGCTTATAACATCGCATAATTAAAAAGTGGGCAAATTACCCAGGTCATCGCATTTGGTATCATTAGGATCAGTCGTGAGATAAATCCCATCAATAACATGAACCATTGCCCCATAAACCCACTTGTCATTCACGTAGTTAATTGTTTGAAAGCTTGTCTTACCGGCATTTATCAACTCAGCGACAAACTGACGCGAGTTAATTGATGCGTCCTTCTCCCCATTACCGGCTTTGATGATTTTAACGTACTGAATGTGTTGCCCTGCATTGTCTCTGCGTACACCCGAGATGTAAAAGTCTGCCATTTCTCTTGCCCCTGCTGCGCTATGCCGTATAGCCACTTTGCACAACTTAATATCTGCCCTGTTGCAAATATGCCAATGACAGATTGCACAATTTTTCCACTCATTTTGCGCCAGCGCTCAGAGCCTGTATGCGGGGTAACTCACTTGATGCAATTTGTTTGGGTCTTCTGCAGGAGGGCAGCTATAACGTTAATCAAATGCTGAAACAAAAACGGCCAGCTTAGCTGGCCGTTGGATGCGTTCTGTTCGGAATGAGTGCCCTAAGCCTGGGCTTCAGCATGCTCCCATGCGGCTTTGCGAAGATCTGCGGGTTTAAGGTCGCGTGCAGGAATGATCACACCATCGCATTTACCCTGTCGGAACACCGTAATGGTATCTGCCACGTCCAGCAATTCCTCTTCCTCACTCGATACCACGATGACGCAGCAGCCTTTATCTGCCAACTGATGGATGATGCGATAAATATCCGCTTTTGCCCCAATGTCGACGCCTTTGGTCGGCTCATCCAGCAATACCAGATTGGCGTTTTGCGCAATGACCCTGGCGAGCAGAACTTTTTGCTGATTGCCGCCGGAAAGCGATTTAATCGGTCCGCTCAGCGTTCCCAGCGTATTCATCTTGCTTAGCAACTCAGCGGCGGCCTGCCGCGCAGCGCTGTGACTGACAAATCCGCCAGAACGGAATTTTTTCAGAACCGGCAGCATGGCGTTGGCATAACTCGACATCTGAGGAATGAAGCCATCTTTTTTACGTTCTTCTGTCAGGTAAGCAATCCCCTTATCAATGGCTTTTGCCGGTGAAGAAGGATGGTATTCTTTGTGACCCAGCCGGATGTCACCACCGGTAACGGTTTCCAACCCAAACAGCGTCTGGCACAAGCGCGTTCGGCCTGCGCCGGCCAGCCCGTATATACCCAAAATTTCCCCGCGATATGCCTCAAGGTTGATGCCTTTCAGGCGATCAGTCTGCAGGTTTGTGACCGAGAGCCAGGGTTTGCCCATCGCGCCGCGGATCAGACTACGGCTGTTAGACGGCGCCTGATAAGCATTTGCATCGCCCACAATAGCGTCAATGATGGCGCTTTTGCTCAGCGTCTTTTTGCCTTCGTTATAAATCACTCGGCCGCCGCACATGACGGTTGCTTCATCACAAACACCCAACACTTCGTCTAATTTATGAGAGACCAGCACTACGCCAATCTGCTTTTCGCGTGCGATACGTTGTACTGCCTGCAGCAGTTCTTCTGCCTGCGCACCTTCCAGCGCGGTCGTCGGTTCATCGAGGAAAAGAAAACGGGCGTCGCGATCAAGGTTAGAAACCACTTCCAGCATCTGCTTTTCAGGATGTGACAGATTTTTGACCAGCGCGGTAGCGCTGAAACTCAGATGGTAATCATTTAGTACTTTCTCGGTATGCGCGATCATACTTGCATCATCTATAAAGCCACTGCCTTTACGACATTCACGTCCGAGAAAAAGGTTTTGCCAGACGCTCATGCCGGGAATGAGACGGAGTTCCTGATACACACAAGCAATACCTTTGTTGAGTGCATCCCGTGGCGAAGCAAGGTGCACCGGCGTTTCGCCGATCATCAGCTCTCCACTATCCTGCGTGTTAACGCCCGCCAGGATTTTCAGTAGCGTTGATTTACCCGCCCCATTATGGCCAAAGAGGCCGTGGATCTCGCCAGGCTTTACGCTGAAATCCACACCGTGGAGAACCTGCACACCCGAAAAACCGATTTTGACCTGCTTCGCCACATAATTCATCATTCTTCGCCTTTCACTTAAGTCAGTATGCTGAACCCATTACCGATGCTGCGTTGTCTTTGGTGACCAGCAGCGGTGGGTTGTTGATCATGGCTGGAACCTGTTCACCGTTCAGACTCTTCCTGGCATTTTCAACCAGCAACTGAGCCAGTTTAACCGGCTCCTGAATCGCACCGGCTTTCAATATGCTGTTGTTCTGAACGGCTTTGACGCCTTCTTTATCCACAAACGCATACAGCTTCACTTTGTCACTGACCCCCAGTTGCTGGATTGCCGCCAGTGACCCGAGCGCGGAAGGTTCGGTGTCTGAGTACACGACGTTAATTTCTGGCCTGCCCTGCAGCATTTCAGTGGTGACTTTCAGGGAGGTTGTTTCTTCTACTTTGCCATTGACCAGCGCGACGAACTTAATGTTTTTGTTGGATGCCACGGCTTCCTTGAAGCCTTCATCACGTGCATTTGCGGCAATGGATGTTGGTTCTCCCACGATACCCACTGTCGCCGTGCCATTTTCACCAATGTCTTTCAACAACTGCTGGCCAATGAGCTTGCCGCCTTCACGCTGATCGGTCTGAACACCTTGAACCAGCGTGACGTTTTGCTGCTTCATCCCCTCGGTATCCGGAAGGATGTTGATGGCAAACGCCGGAATTTTTGCCTGATTAAGCTGGTTTATGATCGACACGCACGGGCCTGAGGAGACGCAGTTCACTGCGACCGCATCCACCTTCTGTTCAATGAAGTTCTGCACCTGCGAAAGTTGCTTGGCATCGTCATTATCAGCAATCGAAATTTTTACGTTCAAGCCCTGTGCCGCTGCATTGTCTTCAAAGCTTTTTTTCATGGCAACGTAATAAGGGTTGGTGAGGTTCGGCAGCGTAACGCCCAATGTTTTTTTGCCGGCACCCACGGTGCTTTCAGTATCCTCACGGTTACAGCCGGCGAGCATGCAGGACAGTGCGACTATCGCTGCACCTGCGGTGATTGTGGTACGGAGTTTCATGTTTATCTCCTGGATATATGTAGGTCAGGGTTTAAGAAGCGTTATTGTTGTGTTTTGCGTGACTTCCTGACTTTGAGCCAGGGGATCACGATTTTTTTCGAGGTACGTAAGGTATCGAAAGTGACGCCGAACAGGATGATCAGGCCGATGACCAGCGGCTGCCAGTAGGCACTGACGTTCAGCACGTTCATCAGATTCGATATTGAGGCAATAAGCATGGCGCCAATCATCGCGCCGATAAGGCTGCCAGTGCCGCCAAACAGACTGACGCCACCTACCACCGCACCCGCTATTGAGAAGAACAGTTCGTCACCACGGCCCGCCGTCGGATAGCCTGTCATCAGACGCGATCCATAAATCAGGCCGCCGCATGCCGCACAAAGCCCGGAAATTGCATACACCAACAGGGTGATGCGTGGAATGCTGATCCCCGATAAGCGTGCAGCATCTGCGTTACCGCCGACCGCATAGATGTGAGTCCCGGTGATGGTGCGGCGCAGGAAGATGACACCAATAACAATGGCCAGCAGCAGCGCTATGACAGGGAACGGAATACCCAGCGGTTTTGACTGACCGATGAGGCTGTAACCAATTTGCGTCACGCGTATCGATTCGGCGCCGGTGATAATTTGTGGTATGGATGCCGCAACCCCCATCATCGCAAAAGTGACAATGAATGGCGGCACGCCGGTGCGTTCGATTATCAGACCATTTACCAGCCCACTCAGCGCACCCACCGCCAAAACGATGGGTACGGCAAGCTGCCACGGAATGCCAAATTTCTCCATCAGCAAAGCTGCAACCACGCAGGTCATCGCCACGATGGAGCCGCAGGAGAGGTCGATACCCCCGGTCAGCAGGACAAAGGATTGTCCCAGGCAAAGGAAGCCGATGACCGCGCCGTTCAGAAGCAACACCATCATGTTCGAAACAGTCAGGAAGTTAGGCGTGGCGATAAACCCGCCCAGCATGACCAGTAAGAAAACAACGGCGATACCCGCTTCTGCAGGGACTTTGAGCGGCTGCTTAGGCGGTTTGGTTTTTGCAGGGGTAGTTATTGAACTCATTGCAGCTCTCCTGATAATGCATTGGCATAGGTAACGTAAGCGTCCAGGACATGGCGCGCATCTTGTTGTGGCTCGGCCACTTTCTCAAGCGGCACACTCCAGCGATCGGCCATTTCAATGTTTGTGCATCCCAGCACGGCAGCGGCAGCCTGAATGGCTGCACCCGCGGCTGCCGTTTCACCCACCGGAGAAATCCAAACGGGCTTGCCCGTCAGGTCAGCCAGAATCTGACGATAGGCTCGTGACTTTGCGCCGCCGCCGGTGACAACAATGCGACCGTCGTCAGTGAAGCCATGTTGTTTCAGTACCAGACCGCCCGCCAGAAGGCCGCACAGTACGCCTTCCACGGTGGCGCGAGCCATATCCTGCATCGTTGAGGTGGTACGTAATCCGCGCATGTGTCCCGTGGCGTCAGGAAGGTTGGGGGTGCGCTCGCCGTCCAGCCACGGAACAAGCTGAAGACCGTTGGCGCCGGGTGGCGAACTCAGCGCGAGCTCGTCGAATTCGTCAGGGGTAACGCGCAGCATTTTGCGAAATGTATCGGTGACTTTGGCGGAGTTCAATGTAGTAATCATGGGGATAAAGCGATCGGCCGCATCGGCATAACCGTTGATGGTGCCGGTGCTGTCGGTAATCCCTTTCCTGGTGATGCCATATAACGTACCGCTGGTCCCGATAGAGATACCGGTATCACCGGTTTTCAGGTTCATACCCAGTGCGGCGGACATGTTATCGCCGGTCCCGACACCCACGATTGCACCCGCCAGTTCCTCCAGCTCAGGCATCAACTTCACCACGCCTGCAGGTTGATGCGACGGGATGATAGTGGGCCAGCGGGAAATCCAGTCAATTTGACTGTTAACCACCGCTGCCAGCTGTGGTTCCCAGCTATTGGTGAAGGGGTTGAAGTAACCCGTACCGGATGCCCCGCCGCGCTCGCACACAAAGCTACCGCTCAGACGGTAAACCAGATAATCAAACGGCAGCATGATGCGGTGGGCTTTTTCCAGCAGCCCCGGATAATTTTGTTCTGTCCAGGCCAGTTTAGAAATGGTCATTGCTGGCCCCGGAACGGAGCCCGTCAGGCGTGCCCATTCTTCCGGAGCAATCTTCTCGCACAATTCACGCGCTTGCGGTGCAGACTCCGTGTCATTCCACAGCTTCGCAGGACGCAGCGGGCGATCGTGATTATCAAGCATGACGAGGCCGTGCCCCTGGCCACCGACAGCCAGACCTGCAATACGTGGCCACCATTGTTTTAATTCAGTGAGCGCGGAGACTAATGCATCCCACCAGGCTTGCGGATCCTGCTCGCTACACGGCGGTGTGGTCGGTGGATGCAACTTACGAGCCTGTGCGATCACCTTGCCATTTTCAAGACTACGCAGCATGACGGTACAAGACTGGGTGGAGGAATCTATACCCGCAACAAGGTCCTGTTTCATTGAACTACCTCTGAACTATCGTTAAGAAATGACAGAGCTGAAAGCGATAACTGAATGACAAGCAAACTGGGTTATGGTTTTAGATACTCAGTTTTTTGCTCATATGATCAGTTTTGTTTGCTCGTTTGTAAGATATAAACAATACCCACCGTAATAAATTCGTCAATTGTCGTGTTAAGGGAACGTTACGTAGCTCTCACTTTTAGTTTCAGAGAACAGCGTCATTAGCCAGCGACGAGCTATAAGATTTGTTAAATTCCTCATAAATCTAACTTCAATGTGGTCGATGACTTTAATTGGGAAATATTGGACATAGAGATCGATCTTAATCTGTCAGCTCAACGCATAGTCAGAGTTTTGGAGAGGGTAGGAATAAGTCGTGGCTACCCAGCCATGATCCGCCTGGATAATGGGCCAGAGCTTATCTCTCAAACCTACCGCAATGAATTGCTGGATTTTTTTCTGTTCAGAACACTGAATGAAGCACGGGAAATAACGGAGTGCGGGCAGAATGAATAGAAGAGTAGCAGTCTCATGAATCCCTGAACAACCTGACGCCAGAAGAGTACCGGCTGATGGCCGAAAACCCGGAAGTCTCAAAAAGTGCGTGGAACTAAAACAGGTGTGCTTACACAACAAGGCAGCAATCCGCTTGTATGAGGAGTTTGGTTTTGAGGTGCGTGCGCTTGAAATGGGCATGCCGATATCTTCTAAGGGGAAGGTCTGAGCGCCTGCCTCGTAACACATGGGAAGGTCAGTAGGGCATCATCAATGGCGATGACTATTCTGAACTTCCGCTTCTCGCTCAGAGCTTTTCAATCAGTGTGTTGCATCCATCAGTTGAACTCACAGCCAGAAGTGGACATTCTAATTTCAGTTGTGCTAATTAATCGGGTTCAGGTCAGATAGTTGATGAATATTAAAAAATCGTATTCTCCTGAAGTTAATCTATCGTCACCGAGGTTCCATGTGGGTAAACCCTGGTCACTATTTAGATGGCTTTTAGCCTCGGCTTCTCTGAGTTTCCCTCAAGCCGCTAGTCCTATCGCTTTTTCATTGCTTGCACTCAGTATCACAGGTAACAGCAAGGGGGGGGCTGCCATGATACTTGCCATGACAATTGCTCAGATACTTGGTGTTATACCTTTCACGCGCATGGGAGTAAGTTTTAACTCGGTCAGTTACCTGCGGATGCTGATTTTGATTCGTTCACTGGCACTACTCTGCATAGCGCTTGCATCATGGTATAAATTAAATTTTTCAATATTGATCATTCTGTCCTGCTTTGCTGGGCTGGTTAATGGTGCAACGCAGGGGTATTTAAGGGTGATACTGAATCACCTAGTCGATGCAAACCGTTTACCGAGGGCACTAGGCTTGGCAGCGACGTTAAATGAGCTAATTTTTGTTCTAGCTCCGGTGACCGCATCCGGACTGGGGAGTCTTTCTCCGGTGTTTTCTTTATTTGTCATTACCGCTCTAGGTATGCTTCCCATTGTTCTCATTCCCAGCCTCAATATTCAGAGCTTACCCGAAGTTGTTAAAACCAGGCAAAGAGCATTCACGAAACCTGTGGCTTTATGGCTTATATGTTCCACTGCGGCAGGGGCCGTTGTTGCATTAATCGAGATAGGTGCTGTGGCGTTAGCCATGAATTTCCGGTATGAACCTGTTTACGCCATTCTATTCACCGTCCCGCTGTGTCTTGCCTCTGTTATGGGAGGGATATGGGTGAGTATCCGAAACCGTATTTCAGCTCCTAGCACAGTGGTTTTACAACTGTGCTTAATGACACTTGGCGCATTGATAGTTACTGTAAACATTTCACTTATAACAGCTGTCATTGGTGTTATGTGTATTGGTTCTGTTATTGCCCCATTGGGTACACATTTCTCTCTTGTACTAGATGAGATGTCCCCTCTACATTTGAAAGCAGAGGTCTTCGCCTTGCTGAGAACCTCTAATGCCCTTGGCGTGATAATTGCGAGCGCCCTTTTGACAGTATCATCACTTTCATTGTCTTTGCTGTTCATTACAGTTTTTATCGGTGTTGTTGCTGCTGGTATGGCTGTTGCAGTGATGAGGAAGAAAAAAGGTAAGACAAGTTTAAAATAACTAAAAGGCAATTGCTCGGAAGGATTGTCAGGACGGGCGCCAGTTCAAGGAAGAAGAAATAGTGAAGGTTAAGTGCAACTGCCTTTTATTGCTCGTTAAATGTTTGATTCTTCATTGTGCTATTTCATACGCAACGAGCTCAACGCTGTCACACACAAATCCGGGGCTTAGAAAACCCTGACCTTTTTGTCCAGAGGTACGTTAATTTCTACGTTGTTGGCTCCCGTATGTAGCACTGAACCTGGAAGAGCGATGTTATAAAGTATGTTCTTGCCACGGTATGTCCCACGCGTAACTCCTCCCGACTATCGGGTTGGCTCGAGGTAGCTTGGACATTAGCATTCCAGTTCTGATTCACGCTGACCTGCGGACGCCCCAAACTGTGCCAGTGTGATAAAAATCCTCAAGGTATAATCGTAAACTTCGTTATTAAGTAGTCTGAAACTGATGCGTGTCGGTGTTTAATATCGCGCCACTGCGCGGCGGGAAAGTCACTTTCGGGGGAGATTCCTGCATTTTAATCAGCCAATTTCCAAGGTGCCATACGAAGATCGGATTGGTGGGCGGACACAAGTAAACGCGCATTCCGAAAACCGGAAGGTGTGCCATCCGGCAGGCCAATCTGACATTTCACCTGACCGGGAAGTCTCCGCGCGAGTAATACAGAATGCGTATTACTTCCGGCACGGATGTCCGCTGAAATAGATGAGCAAGAATGTTCAACAGTAAGCGTGACATTAGAGAAGACCTCTCATTTTAATATCTAAATTAATACCGCTAATCATAAGGGTGAGCCAGGTCAGCGTGCCCCGCACCGGCCTTGCGTGGTACATGTATCCTTGCAACATTGGCAAGCATCGGAGACACGAGGTATTGACGAGAGTATCTGAACGCCTGAAGTACCGAGATATCCTCCGGACGATAGTCGTCTCCGCTACGTGTTTGCAGATTAGTCACGCAATCTCTTCCCAAGTTGCTTAAACAGGCCTTGTCTGAGGAGTGTGATACCGGGTCAAAGAGTGCGAAAGCTACCTCAGGTTGCTGAACATCATTAAATAAGGGGTGAGAGACCTTTTCGAAATAGTTACCTTCAGCCAGCAGGTACGAAGAGGGGGTTCTTGACATGATTGCCCCCTGATAGGTGAGATTCACAAATACGTTGTTAACCAGTTGAGCGACGACGTCCGCATTCCCCATCCCGCCTGCGTGAGGGGCGCGGCCGGACGTATCATGTACATAATTTCGCGCTACAGTTAACGTGTCGTGGTGTCCAAGGAACAACCATACCCAGTAATGATGGCCGTCACAGGTCGATGAATAGGGGGTTCGGCCATCAAATTCATTATCTGATATCGTCACATGGGACGCCGATCCCCAGCCCGTGACGATCATTTGCCGGCCGATGCGGACGAACGTGTTGTGGTCAATCCACACGCCCTTCGCGTTATCAATTGTCAGGGCATCCCCTCCCCAGACGACGTGGGGGTTGATATCAGACAACGTGAGGTTGCGGACAATCACGTTGTGAACCCCGCCGCCAATGTAAAGCCCCATACCCTGGACCCCCGCATGGGAACCCAAACCAATAAGTGTTTTGTTTGAACCCACTTTGAGGCGCTGTAAACCGGCATTGTCGTAAGTCACTGAAAGCGGGGCTTTGGCGTGACAGAATTGGTTTGCGCCGTTGAGTGCCCACTGCCCACCGCCCCTGGGACAGACGTGGGCCATACACCCCAATTCGGTCGTTGTGGCTTTGCCGTGTAGCACGACGGTGCCACGAAAATCGAACGTACGGTCAAGGACGATGACCCGGGGGCTATCATCCGTGCAATTGCCCTGTTTGTCATAGGCAGCGCATAACGCGCTTTTAAGTTCATCCGTGGTGGTGGGCTTAACAGAGGCGGCGCTGCCTCCTCCCGTGACGCCTTTGGCAAAGCCGTCTGGAACATCAGTTGCGTGTGATACGGCCGGTGTCAGCCATGAAAGGGCCTGAAGAAGCAACGCAGCGCAAAAAGCCTGTAAATTCAAGCGATAGCGTCGGCCATATGACGGTCTGGATGAGGGAAAAATGCAAAAAAATGGGTTTTTCATACCGGTTCTTCTCTGACGTTTACGTACTGCGTGCCTGACGAGCCGACAGGCGTGAGGTAGGAGATATCCGGTGTATCGATGTCTTAGATGGATCAATAGCACCGGAGAGTTACCCCTTTACATGAGCGCTATAAAGCCGCTGACTCACGATGGATAGTCAAAAATTCCCTGATGCGTTTTGCCGCCTCCACGCACTCTGCGACAGGGGCAACAAGAGCCATCCGAATCCAGCCTGCGCCTGGATTGATTCCGTCAATGTCCCGAGAGAGATAGGAGCCCGGGATGACCGTAACGTGTGTCTGGCCGAAGAGTTGCCGGCAAAACGCCGCATCATCACCGGGAACCTTTGCCCAAAGATAGAAGCCTCCATCTGGTTTTTTCACTTTAAGAACGGGAGACAGGATTTCCAGCACTGCGTCGAACTTTTCCCGGTAAAGGGAGCGGTTGTCGCGAACATGTGCCTCATCACGCCAGGCGGCAACGCTGGCTAGCTGACTGTGTACCGGCATCGCGCAACCGTGGTATGTGCGATAAAGCAAAAATGCTTTAAGGATATCCGCATCGCCGGCCACAAACCCCGACCGAAGACCCGGCAGGTTCGAGCGCTTCGAAAGGCTATGAAAGACCACGCAGCGCTTGAAATCGCTCCGGCCCAGTTTAGCGCAGGCAGTGAGTAAGCCCGGAGGGGGCGTCAGCTCGTCAAAGTAAAGTTCGCTGTAGCATTCGTCGGCTGCGATAACGAAATCGTATTTATCGGCAAGGGCAATGAGTGATTTCAGCGTGTCGAGGGGGATAAGCGCGCCTGTAGGGTTGCCCGGGGAGCATAGGAAGATAATCTGGCAACGTGCCCAGATATCTGCTGAAACGGACCCAAAGTCAGGAATAAAATCGTTGATCTCAAGGCAGGGCAGATAATGTGGGGTAGCGCCCGCCAGGATCGCAGCGCCTTCGTATATCTGATAGAAAGGATTGGGGCTGACCACCAGCCCGCCGACATCCGGTTCAACAACGGCCTGAGTAAAAGCAAATAATGCTTCGCGCGTTCCATTCACCGGAAGAACGTGACGGGCTGGGTCAAGCCATCCCGCCGGGACGTCAAACCGCTGCTCACACCAGAAGACTATGGCCTCGCGCAATGCAGTAATACCTAAGGTTGCGGGATATACCGACATCTGATCGAGACTGGCCATAAGTACTTGTTTGACCAGCTCTGGTGCCGGATGTTTAGGCTCTCCTATGGAAAGAAATATCGGCGTGAATTTTTTATCGGGCTGAATGCCGGCCAGTAAGGCACGAAGTTTCTCGAACGGGTAAGGATGAAGTTGTTTCAGCGCAGGGTTCATATAGATCCATTCTCCAATGTTTACGAGTTGAAAAAATTCCGTGATGCAAACCACAAATCCTTCTCAAAGACCTCTTTGTATCAAGATCGTTCTTAATATCTGATTCGTCGAAGACTTCACAATGATCACAAAATCACCTCATTTTCCTTCAGAGTGCCAAATGTTCTCCCGTAGCTAAACACAAATGAAGGCCCCTGCTCTGGATAGAGTTAAATAATCCCTTACAGCCAATAATTCTTTTTATGTACATGTGAAATAAAAAAAATATGGCGTAAACCCTTGCTCCATCGGTGAGCGTGCACGTGGACTTTTTGCGAAGAATTGAAGCATGCCGCTATGCGGGATTTCGTAAAGGAGACATTAAAAAAGGACACGGACTGTTTTACATTTTGTAAAGAAATAGTCACTTAAAGTGATAATTGGTTGTGTAGATTATCTTTTGTCTGAGGTGTGAGGATGAAAGAGAAGATAACCGAAAGTCTCAGTAAGTCTTGTCTCAGGTTAAGACTTCAGGCAGGGATGTAAACACGCCTAATCTGGGGTGATTTTGAAATTCAAAGGGGAATTATTACCGTGTTAACTAAAAAAAATTGGTTTCGGGTTTTTGTTCTAGTGACCCTTTCACCTGTGGTTTTTGCAAGTCAGCCCGCACTGCGCTTCGGGGTTGATTTGACTTATCCACCTTTTCAGAGCACTGACAAAACAGGGCACCCTGCAGGATTCGAGATTGACGTGACGGACGCCCTTTGCAAATCAATCGATGCAAAATGCGACTACGTGATCAATACGTTCGATGCCCAGATCCCAGCGCTTCTGGCCAAAAAAATTGATGTTATTTCTCCACTTGGCGTAACGCCAAAAAGGATGAAAGCCATTGATTTTAGCAATTATGTCTTTCATGTTCCCACACAACTGGTAGCCCGAAAGTCCGCAAACCTCCTTCCCCAATCCGACGTTCTGAAGGGGAAGATCATTGCTGTCCAGCAGGGTTCCATCCAAGAGGCGTACGCCAACAAATACTGGCTCCAGGCTGGTGTCAACATTAAAAGTTATCCGGATCAGGATGCCATCTATCAGGATTTATATGCGGGTCGTGTGGATGGTGCACTGAGTCCATCAGTGGGCATTATGTTTGGCTTTTTACAAACGCCGGAGGGGAAGGATTTCGAACTTAAAGGTCCTGAGGTAACCGACGCTGATTTGTTCAGCGCGGGATCAGCGTACGGTATTCGTAAAAATGATGAACAAACTAGAAAGTTAATAAATCAGGGGCTACAAAACATCATAAAAAACGGCATGTATGAAAAGATAAAAAAACGCTACTTTGGTGATCTTGATTTAAGCGTAAAGAATGGTTAAGTATTGATAAGATAATGGTCATAATGTGGCAGGCATCGAATAATCCGTGTCCTCTGTTATCGTTTGCTTTTGTGGGAATTGTATTCCAAAAGAATAAATTCCTTTTTTTCGAAAATTATTCCTTCTAATTTATTTCAAATGGAAGTTATGGTTTTTTTTACCTCTACGCATAATATAACGTAAAGCAACAATTAAACTGGAGTGGTTCATGAAAATAAACTTATTTTCTTTATCTTTGAGTATTTCATTTTATTTGTTCAACTTTCCGCTTCATGCAGCAGCCATACGTTGTCTACCCCAAAATTGGGGAGCTCATCCTAATTCTAATTACACAGCCACGAAAGCTATTCAGCAGGCTATCGACAGTTGCTCTGCTGCCGGGGGCGGCATTGTCATGCTATCAAGTGGGGACTGGATTAGTGGGCCACTATTGCTTAAAAATGGAGTTAATTTACATCTATCTGCAGGCAGCCAATTATTGGCAAACTATGATGGCTCTGCCTTCAGCCCAGCTTTTATTTCGTATCCTGCTCATTTTGGAGAGGCTTTTATTCTTGCCAAAAAAGTCAACCATGTCAGCATCACCGGCCCAGGAATTATCGACGGGCAGGGACAAATTAAATGGTGGCCGTTGGCGACTAAGGCCCGTGAACATTTGAAACAGGGTGATACACGTTGGTTTGAAAAGCGCTACCCAGGGATACCTCCAGCAAACGGTATGCCGCGCCCCTGGCTCATTGAGTTTGATCATGTAAAACACGGTGATGTCAGCAATGTGGCCATAAAAAACTCTCCTATGTGGAATCTTGTGATCCGTAATAGTAAAAATATTCGCGTGAGTGATAGTACAATAAACAACCCTGCAAACTCGCCCAATACCGATGGTGTTGATATTGTTTCATCACAAAATGTCGTCCTGAAAAAGCTGGATATATCAACAGGTGATGATGATATATCCATTAAGTCAGGACTTACAAAACTGAGCGTAAATGGACAAACTAGTGGTGTTAATATTTCTGATATTCATGTTGAACATGGCCACGGTATTTCGATTGGCAGTGAAACGGCAAACCATATAACGCATATAAATATGAATAATTTATTCTTCACTGGCACACAAAATGGTGTTCGCATCAAGTCTGGTCGTGACCGTGGCTCATCAATCACGTTAATTGAGGTCAGTCACGTTGAAATGAAAGATGTTGACACTCCGCTGGTGATAACCGACAGCTACGGGGGGAACGGTGGATACTCTGAAAATAGTCTCGATCAATTAATCAAAGCACCTGTAACTGAAATGACTCCATGGATTAAAAATATTAAGATAGAACATGTTCATGCTATTGGCGCTAAATATGCAGGTATTATCAGCGGCCTTCCTGAGGCACCATTGCTTAATATTTTGTTAAGTTCAGTCGTCATAGAATCAGACCATGGACTCCAAAGTCGCTATGTTTTTGGTACACAGAAGTACGTTAGATTAGAATCAACGAAAGATGCTGCGCAAAGATTTGGGCCTGATTGTCATTGGGAAGGGGCTATACCTAGTGCATAATAAGTTAAATTTTCTAATAATATCCGCGCATGGCTATACTGGATAGTTGGTTATCGATTATGTTTAACTAATTTATTTTGTGAGTATGAAAAAGTATTACATAACATGACAAATTAGTGACGGAAGATGCTATTATCTAAATCCGATTTATAAAAAAGTCTGACATGTGATGAATATATTCACGAGAGACTCGATTTTTTATCGGAACGGGTTAATATTAAACATCAAACAATGGAACCTATCATGAATTCACTTGTTCGCCTGGCTAGATTGGAAGATGCTGAAGCAATCAGTCAGTTAGCAAGCCTTACTTTTCCAATGGCTTGCCCAATCAGCACACCGACTGATGATTTAAAGAGCTACATCGAAAGTCATTTGAACGTTGAGTGTTTTAAAAGTATTCTCAAATTATCCGAAAAAATAGTGCATGCAATTGATTTTAAAGATAAAATAATTGGTTATAGTATGCTCAGTCTTAGGCCTGAACCGCTCGGGATTTCTAAGGCTGATGGGATAGTGGAACTAACGCGTTGCTACGTTCTGGCCGAATTTCACGGTGTAGGTCATGCTAAAAGTCTCGTCAGTACAACACTTCAAAGCGTATCAGGTAGCGTGAGACTGCTGGTGAATGATGAGAACGAACGCGCTATCCATTTTTATAAACGTCTGGGATTTAGCCCAGTGGGAGAAACTTATTTTTATGTGGGGGAAGATAAGCATCGTGACCTTGTTATGGTAAATTAAAATAATTTCTCCCGGTACCTTTGGACAATATTAAGGAATGTGTAATTTAAAAAGCTCGTTAATTAGATTGTCTGGGAAAGCACTTATTTCGTCACTAAATGAGGTGTAGGAATATGCCACCCAGTACCTATGGTTTTATAATCATGAATATCCCAATATGGCACTGAATGGCTTTACGCCAATAAAGTATATTCAGCGCTTAACTAATCCTACTTATCAGACCGGTTAAAAATGGGGGTATGTCACTTAATTTAATGTAAATAAATATCATCCAACTCAGGTTTTATATTATTTTTCAACTGTAATCCTGGCTACCTAATATGTAGCGGGCTTCATTTTTTGTCTTATGTTAACGATACATTGTATTTTCCTTGACGAAATATTGATTCTCTTAGTTAATTATTATATGGAATATTTTGTTTGCCTCAGGGTTAGACTTATGAAATCATATAAATTGGCCTTAAAAAATTTAGAGTACAAACTGAAGTTAGTTCGTGCATTTTTTATCAGTGACTTACGCTACCGGAAGCGAAAGCATCAACAAGAGTTTCGCCGGGTGCCTGACTTTAAAAACCCTCAAAGCCTGAATGAGAAGATAAATAACAGGATGATTTTTGAAAGAGACCCTTTCTTTACGATGCTGGCGGATAAAATTGCAGTCCGGGAGTACGTGAAAAAAAAGATAGGAGACGATTATCTTGCCCCACTTCTGGGGTGCTACGAAAGAGCGGAATTGATTGATTTTAATGAGCTTCCTGAGCAGTTTGTGTTGAAGTGCAGTCATGACAGTGGCAGCGCGATTATCTGCAAAAATAAGCATCAGTTCGATGAGTGCGCCGCAAAGAAAAAGCTTAATGCCCACCTTAATAAGAATATGTATTATGTCACGCGTGAATGGCATTACAAAAACATAAAACCCTACATCATCTGTGAAAAATTTATCGATGTCTTCGTGGGTAACCCCTTACACCTGATTCCTGAAGTCTATCGCGTTCATTGTTTTTCAGGTAAAGCATACATTACCGAGGTTGATTTTACCGATGCGATGAATAATGAGTATGTCAATGTTTATGATCCGTGCTGGAAAATTCTTCCTCTCACCATGGGATATAATAACTCCCCGCATAAAATCGCCGAACCTGATTTTTATCGTCATATGATTGCCCTTGCTGAAAAGCTGTCGGAAGGTATTTCTTACTGTCGGGTGGATTTCATTGCCAATGCAAACCAAGTTTTTTTTAGTGAGATAACCCTCACGCCATGTAACGGAAGAATACAGATATCTCCGGTGTATTGGGACTATTTCTTGGGGGAGTTGTGGGTGTGATGTAAGCACACCTGTTTTAGTTCCACGCACTTTTTGAGACTTCCTCGATCGTCACGCATTCACGAATAAAATTATCGACTACAGTCAGGGCACGGATCCGGCGTCCGTTGAACAGATTATCAGCAACGAAATCCATGCTCCAGCACTGATCCACAGCGGTCACGGCCGGGCGGATACGCCTGTGCCTGGCCGTCACGTGCCGCCGCAGCAGGATATGGATCCGCTGCACGCCATAACGAATGCGGGTTTCTGCAATCTCCCGTATCCGCTGCGTGAGGGCCCGGTCATCGCGGCAGCTACGGTAGTGGTAGACCGTTCGGCTCTGCATCATCAGCCGGCATCCCCTGCGAACCCCGATGCGGTACGCCGCCAGCGGCAGGTATTCGACCGCCTCGCAGAACAAAGAAACGGTGTTAAATCTGGGCAAAATGCCTCAATAACTCGCGCCAAAACCAACATGAGGGATACTTAAACCCTGAGACTTTATGCTCTTCATGGGTACCTGCTTTTAAATGTAGAAATATTAATTTCCAGCTTTCAATAAACTGCGAAGCACCTCTTCCAGTTGCGTATCGCCGATAGCCCGCTCATCTTCACTCCCTTCGAAGCAAATCCAGCCTTCGTTAAAGCCATCGATCATCTGCATACGAGGCGAAGGAAATTGGTGCCCCTGCTCACGAAATAACGTTTCCCAGGCATGACGGGCAACGGCTTCGGCAACAACCGGGCGGCCTAAAATTTGCGAGAAGGCACTGGCAATATCATTTGGCGAGACGCGACATGGTCCCTCCAGCTCAACGACGCGTTTTCCAGTCCAGTTCTGCTGCAATAACGAGGCCGCTAACTTACCAACATCGGCGGTGGCTACCATCGGAACGGCTTTATCCAGAGGTTGTAAAAAACTTTGAATTACGCCTTTCTCGCTGGCAGAGACAACATCCAGGGCACAGTTCTCCATAAACCATCCTGGACGAAGAAACGCGACCGGCAGCTCCAGGCCGTTCAGCGCCTTTTCCATCAACGTGCGCTGAGTTAGCAGGTTAATCTGTAATGCCTGCGCGCCGATGGTAGAAAGGCATACGACTTTCTCTGGTTCAGCGCTACGAATAGCCTGGACAAGAGCATCGATGATACGGCATGCAACCGGAAACCCCGGCGCCGGGTCAAAATCTGAAGGAGGAAGGATGAACACCCCTTTCGCTTCTTTAAAAGCTTCAGCCAGAGCGCCAGCATCGTCCATCTCTGCAATCGCGACTTCACATCCAAGCGCCCGCCATTCCCCAGCTTTGGCGGCGCTACGCATGACGCCGCGAACGGGAAGATTCTTGCTCAGTAATGTGCGGGTAACAACGCCGCCCACTTTGCCGGTAATTCCAGTGATAACAAACATTTATTAATTTCCTTTTTCTGAAAGAACATCGGTCAAACGTTTTTAATGCCCGGTAGAGTTCACGTTCAAACTCACCGTAAAGCTTCACCACTGCATCGTCGTAAAAAGACAGCGTCTGGGTAAAAATCGCGCCGGACATGCGGCGATATTTCGAACCGATGGGAGGTGTTATCTGATGACCCTGGCTTAGTGGCTAAGCCTGTTAGCGCTGAACTTGCAATAATAGATGCGCCTTTGAGCAAATCCCGGCGAGACACGGCATGTGGCATGTGAAGGTTTCCTCAAAGCGGTCAGTCAGTGAGCGCGAGTATAAGGAAGATAATTTGTTGACAGAATGCTCAAGCACTCACCACATTAGTGACATAAAATCATCTATCAACAATCAGGAGAAATGATCATGAGCTTTGACGGGCGGCAATTGTCGAATATCAGCGTGCTGGCGGCGATTGTGCACAGCGGCAGCTTTGCCCGGGCAGCAGAATCTCTCAACATGTCTGCTTCAGGCGTAAGCAGGGCAGTCACCAGACTGGAAACCAGTATTGGTGTAAGGCTTTTTGACAGAACCACTCGTGCAGTTAAGCTGACTGATGAGGGCAGAAGGCTGTATGAAGAGATAAGCCCTCTGCTGGCGGGTATCAGTGATGCTATCAGTCTGACTTCAGGAGCTTCTACCGCCGTTACCGGGCGCCTGCGTGTGAATGTTGATCCTTTTTTTTCACGACACATTCTGGCTCCGGCTATTAATGCGTTTATGAAATCCTATCCGGGTATTTCAGTGGAAATTGTTGCGCGCGATCAGCTCGGGGATCTGGTCTCAGAAGGATTTGATATTGCTGTACGGTTTGGTAACCCGCCTGCGTCTTCTTTGATCGCCCGCAGATTACTTGAAGTGCCCACTAAAACTGTGGCGTCTCCGGAATATATCCAACTGCATGGCGAGCCTGAAACACCGGCGGATTTAATTCACCATTCCTGCATTCAAGTCAGAAGTTCAATGACCGGGCAGCCATTAGCATGGGAATACGCATTAAAGGGAAACGTTATTCCTGCCAAAATATCCAGCCGTCTGATGGTGAATGATTCTGGCACACTGATCGGGGCCTGTGTGGCTGGCGCGGGAATAGCACGAATTAAAGCCAGCGGCATTGAAGATCTCCTGGCCCAGGGGCGTCTGGTCGAGTTGCTTACTGGCTGGGAAAGCGAAAGTTTTCCACTTTATGCGTTATATCCGTCGCGGCGTCTTCCCCCCGCTAAGGTGAGAGCGTTTGTAGATTTTGTAAGTAGAATCTTAGAGCGCGGTATATAAGCTCAGGCGCGGCTGCGCTACTCGCCATTCAGCTTCAGGATGATATGTGGCACCGGCTGGCGCCTCATGCCGCTGCGCGGTATACAAAGGGCTGGCTGCGCACTGCTCGTCGGCCTTTTAAAACCATTCTCAGATGAACGTCAGCGTTGTGCCCAGGTTGTGTGAAAACCCTGACCAAAAACTGAAGTGCGCACGTCTACGCAAAATCTGGAATTGATCGACTGGTTAGTAGAGCCGAATTTTACGTATGAGCGCGGTTTTCAGCTCTGTTTTTGGCAGTTTCAGCGGCCAAAAAAGTTTTCACACAACCTGTGCCAGGAGCGGACGTTGCTAAGTCCGCAACGCATTAATTAGAGGGGGGCAGGTCAGCGGCACCTGCTCCCCATCGATTAATCCCCCACAGTGCTAGTGATGTCTTACAAACTTCCGAACTTCGCTCAAAACTGCCTGTCATGGCAGCTTAAAAAATAGGCTTAACGTAGGATATTTAATGAGATGGACACTCCCTCCTTCCCGGTACTACGCTGAGGATAGGCTTTCATTCGGAGAACTATCATGGAAAACATTGCGCTCATTGGTATCGATCTGGGTAAAAACTCTTTCCATATTCATTGCCAAGACCGTCGCGGGAAGGCTGTTTACCGTAAAAAATTTACCCGGCCAAAGTTGATCGAATTTTTGGCGACATGCCCCGCTACAACCATCGCAATGGAAGCCTGTGGCGGTTCTCACTTTATGGCACGCAAGTTGGAAGAGTTGGGGCATCTTCCTTTGCGGCGGCAACAGGGCTGGTACCTCGACAGTACAGCACGGGAGGTCGGACGACATTGCTGGGAATTAGTAAGCGAGGCAACAAAAAGATCCGAACTTTGTTGGTTCAATATGCCAGGGTATTCATACAAAAACTGGAGCACCAGTCTGGTAAATTGGCCGATTGGGTCAGAGATTTACTGTGCAGGAAAAGCAACTTTGTGGTCACTTGTGCTCTGGCAAACAAGCTGGCCAGAATAGCCTGGGCACTGACGGCACGACACCAAACTTATGAAGCATAACGGCAGAAATACACCGGTTTAACGAATCACTCATCTGGTTTTGCGAATACTGATATTGATGATACTAACGGCCCACCGGCCTGTTGAGGAACCTGTAAAACGGAAAGGCTCATTGAAGCCGTATATTTTCTAGAGGTTCGTCAGGCGCGGAACTCATCGAGGCGCGGGAATTAAATCCCATTCAGACGCCGGATAGATTCAAGGAAGCCAACTTATCGTCAAAATCGGTGTTGCAAAAACGGGAGTGACCATAGATTCCGTTTTCCAAGCGGGCCCCTTAATGGGCGTTTAGAAATAAAGGAAGCAAGTGCACAACTTATATACCCCTGTATTTAAAGATGAAAATGTATGTATTAGCCTTGTTGAGGATGTTAGGACTTTACATTCCTGGTTGGAACAAAATGGATATATTAAAGGCGATGTAGCTACAGAAAAATTCACTCTGATTAAAAATCTTCATTTTTAGATTAAAAAAATGCGTCACGGAACCAGTAGAGACAAAATTGCCGCCAGGATAGGCGGCTTCGCGAATGTCGTTCATCGACTAAGGTTATGGGCAGAATGCACTAATGCAGACGAAAAAGGCTGCTTGCTAACACATTCTTTTTTGTATTATTTATTCGAGGCAGCAGTACCCATACCTGGGCCTCCGTCGTGGCCACCATTTGCCCCGCCTTTTCCTCCTAGTCCACCATCTCCTCCTCCCCAACCGGCATCACCACCACGTCCCCCATTACCCGTGCCATCACCATTACCACCATCACCCCCATTGCCTCCACCGTCAGAACCCTCCCCACCATTACCGCCATTTCCATTAGAACCATCCCCGGCGTTACCTCCATCGCCGCCGCCCCCGCCGTCAGAGCCATTGCCACCATCTCCACCATCCCCATCATCAGCAAGCGCAAGATGCGTAGAGGATATAAATAATAATGGCCCTAGTGAGTATTCAATTATACCAAGAGCTGGGCGAATAAACGCGGAAACGAAAAGTAAAGGTAAAGCCATAATGGTCTTGTTTTTCATAAAGTTATCCTCATAAATATTACATCATTTCTGTTTTATCAAGCTTGGTTGCCGCCATCTCCACCATCCCCGCCGGAAGAATTGTTTCCGCTACCCCCATCCCCGCCATCACCACCGTCTGCGCTGCCATTTTGTCCGGT